>CAJPSE010000064.1 GCA_905373185.1 uncultured Fretibacterium sp. | reverse complement strand
CGTCGCCGCCGCGGTCTCCCTGACCCCCGTCCAGGAGGAGGCCCTGCTGTCCTTGGGGCTGCGGGACTCCAAGAAATTGACGGCGCGGGGAAGGGAGCGCCTCTGGGACGCGATGGCCGGGCTCGGCGTCGCGTGGCGCGCCCAGGCCGCCGGCGCGGCGCGCATCGACCGCGACAACATCTCCCGGGCTTCGCTCTGGGCCATGGGGCGGAGCGTCCTTCGCCTGCGGCCCCTGCTGGCGCGGGGGCCGCAGTGCGTGGTGGTCGACGGCATCCTGGCGATCCCGGACCTGCCCTTCCCTCAGTGGCCGCTCGTGGCCGCGGACGACATCGTCCCGGCCGTCTCGGCGGCCTCGGTCGTCGCCAAGGTGCTCCGGGACAGGGCCATGGCCGCCCTGGACCGCCTGTGGCCGGACTACGGCTTCGCCCGGCACAAGGGCTATCCGACCGCCATGCACCGCGAGGCGGTGGCCCGGCACGGGCTCTCGCCCGTGCACCGCGAATCCTTCTGCCGGAACATACTCCGGGAGGAATACGGACGAGGAGAAGACAAGGAGAGATAGCGATGCCCCCAATCTCCAACCTCAACGTGCAGATAGGCCCCAACCAGACGGGGACCGGAGGAATCGGAACGGCCTCCGCCTCCCAGGGGAGGCCCGTTTCCCCGTCGCCGCTCGCCTCCCTTCGCACGGGGACGGTGGTGGAGGGACAGGTGCTCGGACGCAATGCGGACGGCACCTACTCCGTTCGCATCGATGCGCAGGACGGTCGTCCGGCCCAGACCCTTCTGGCCCGGGCGACGCTGACCCTCATCGCGGGGGAGCGCTTCCGCGCCGTCTGGGACGCCTCGGGGCCCGACGGAGTTCCCGTTCTGCGGCTCTCACCGGAGGAGCTCTCCTTCCTGTCCCGGGTCCCCGCCTCCGACCGCGAGGTGGCGACGGCACTTCTGGCGCGCGGCCTGCCGCTCTCGGACGAGGTGTTGGCCGCGGTCCGGGACGCCTGGAGACGTGTAGGTAATGCTCCGGACCAGCTCTCCTCCCTGATCGAGCTCTGGGCTCGCGGGGCCCCGCTGACGGCGGAGAACGTCCGGCTCCTGACGGAGTATGCGGCCCTCGGCGGCGGGGCGGCGACGGCCCTTTGGGCGAAGATCCGCAAGGAGCTCAGGGAACGGGCCCGAGATGGCGAGGACCCCGTAGAGGTCCTGCGCGGTATGAAGGAGGGCGAAGGGGAGCTCGCCCGCTTCCTTCGGGCGCACTCCCTGCTGATGCACGCCCCGAGGGACGAGGTCAACCCCCTCCTGTTGAGCGCGCCCTTCTGGCCGGGGCCGGAGGATGCCCCGGACCTCACGGCGCGCGTCTTCGTGGGGCGGGTCTGCGAGGAGGGCGGCCGGCGGTACTGGCAGGTCGGGTTCGGTGTCGAGGGGGCGAGGCTGGGCTTCGTCGGCGGGACCGTCGAGAGCGACGGGCGGGGCTGCAACCTCGACCTCCATGCCGACCGTACCGAGACCTTCGAGCTCCTGAAGCGGAGGCGCGGCGACGTCCGCGAGGAGCTGGAGGGCACAGCGCTGCCCGTTCGGTTCATCGGCATCTCCCGAAGCGCCGTCGAGCGCCTCAGGCGCCATCTTCTGTCCGGGCGGGGCCTGGACCTGACCGTCTGATGAGCGGCCGGAAGCGGGACAGGGCCGTCGCCCTTCGATACGACCGCGAGACGATGGAGGCCCCGACCGTCGTCGCCAGGGGGGAGGGCCTCGTTGCCCGGAAGATCGTGGAGCGTGCCCTGGAGGCGGAGGTCCCCATCGTCGAGGACGCCGCGCTGGTCTCCGCGCTGCTCTCCCTGGAGCTGGGCGAGGAGATACCGGCCGAGCTCTATGAGGTCGTGGCCCGCGTCCTGGCATGGGTCTACCGACTGGACAGGGGGGAGTTGGCATGACGCGCCATCTGGAGCTGGGGCGGCGCGCCGAGGACCGGGCCGAGGCCTATATCAGGAGATCCCCGGGCTGGAAGGTCCTGGGGCGCAACCTCGTCAACCCCTACGGAGAGCTCGACATCGTCGCGATGGACGGAGGGGAGCTGGTGATCGTGGAGGTGCGCTGCCGCACGTTGGGGGAGGTGCAGTCGTCCCTGGATTCCGTCGGCCCCAGGAAGCTGCGCCATCTGGTCAACGCGGGCCGGGCCCAGGCGGACCGGATGGGCTGGACCGGCCCCTGGCGCATCGACCTGATCGGCTTCACGGTAAACACGGCGGACCGCGACGCCGCGGAGCCGGAGTGGCGCCTGGAGCACGTCCGGGACGTCACGCGCGGGATGGACTGCCCGTCATGAACGCCACGCTGGGGGTCACTCTGAGGGGGATGGAGGCCGTGCCCGTCGAGGTGGAGGTCGAGATGACGGGCGGGCTGTTCGCCATCAGCATCGTCGGGCTCCCCGACGTGGCGGTCCGGGAGTCGAAGGAACGGGTCCGGGCCGCCCTGCGGGCCCTGGGCCTCGGCCTGAAGGGGCGGGTCTCGGTGAACCTGGCCCCCGCGGACGTGCCCAAGGAGGGCGCCCTGCTGGACCTGCCCATCGCGCTCTGCATGATGGGCGCCGCCGGGGCGCTCCGTCCCCCGGAGCGGGCCCTCTACATGGGCGAGCTGGCACTGGACGGACGCCTGAGACGTGTCCGCGGGGCCGTTCCCGCCGCCTTCCTGGCGCGGGAGCTGGACCTTCCGCTCTACGTCCCGCGCGAGAACGCGGAGGAGGTCTCCCTGGTACGGGGTGTCCGGGCCTACTGCGCGGAGACCCTGGGGGAGCTCGCCGCGGTGCTGCGCGGGGAGGCGGCGCCCACCCCGGCGCCCCATGCGGACATGCCCGATTTCGCCGACGTCAAGGGGCAGGCCGCCGCACGGCGCGCCGCCGAGATCGCCGCGGCGGGCCACCACAACCTGCTGCTGATCGGATCGCCCGGGAGCGGGAAGACCCTGATCGCCCGCGCCATGAACGGCATTCTGCCGCCCCTGACGGACGACGAGCTGGTCGAGACGCTGCTCGTCCGCAGCACCCTGGGGATGCCCGTCGAGCGGGGGCGGCGAAGGCCGTTCCGGACGGTGCACTTCAGCGCCAGCACCGTGTCCGTCTGCGGCGGAGGCAGCGCCCTGAGACCGGGAGAGGTGTCGTTGGCCCATCGGGGCGTTCTTTTTCTGGACGAGTTTACGGAGTTCCGGCGCGACCTGACGGAGAGCCTGCGGGCGCCTCTGGAGGACGGACAGATCGTCGTGAGCCGCGCGTCCGGGACCGTCGCCTACCCCTCCCGGGTCCTGCTGGTCCTGGCGGCCAACCCCTGCGCCTGCGGGTTCGCGGGCGACCCCGTGGAGAAGTGCGTCTGCTCCGCCACGGAGCTGGACCGGTACCGGCGCAAGCTCTCCGGCCCCATCCTCGACCGCATCGACCTCCAGATCGCCGTCCCGCGTCTGACGCCGGAGGAACTGCTCTCCTTCTCCGGCGGGGCCGAGTCCAGTGCCGCCATCCGAACGCGCGTGGTGCGGGCACGCGAGGTCCAGCAGAGACGCTGGGCCCCGTTCGGGCTCTCCTGCAACGCCGAGCTGCCCGAAAAGCTGGTGCGGCGCCACCTGGAGCTCTCGGCCGAGTCGCGGGACTACCTGACCGGGATGGCCGGCCGGCTGAAGCTCTCCGGGCGCGGCATCAGCCGGGTTTTGAAGGTGGCCCGCACCATCGCCGACCTCGCGGGCGAGCCCTCCATCCGCACGCCGCACCTGGCGGAGGCACTGATGTACCGGCAGGGAAGCGCCTCCTGAGGGCTCTCGTTACGCTGCCCTTCCCTCGAGTGCCGCAACCTCGAGACTGAGCGGATGGCCGGAAGGCTCCCCTATGGTGGGGTACCACCGGGGTGCTTCATGGATTAAATCAGCGCTTCTGTAAGTATTTCTTTTAACCCGAATTGGTATTAGAGCGTCTTGTAGACCGGATACCATTTGTTCGCTTTGACGTTCTCCGCGGGATTGTCCGCATCGACGGTATTCAATCCCTCTTGGACCGCTTCCGTTGCAACGGCCACCGCGACGGTCTCCGAGAATTTCGTCAGTTCGGAAACCGGCGGAAGGACCGCGGCGCCGGGTTTTGTCACGTCGATGATGCCGCCAAGGGAATGTGCCGCTTTCGAGATCATCCCGTCGGTCATCCGCTTCGCCCCCACCGAGATTGCGCCGAGGCCAAGGCCGGGGTAGATCAGTGCATTGTTGGCCTGGCCGATCTCATAGGTCACGCCGTTATACTCCACGGGCTTCGAAGGGATGCCGGTGGCGACCAGCGCCTTTCCGTCCGTCCAGGCAATCAGGTCCGCCGCCTTCGCCTCTGCCAACTCCGTCGGGTTGGAGAGCGGGAAGAGGATCGGACGCTCCGTATGCGATGCAATCTCCTTTACGATCTCCTCCGTAAAGGCGCCGCCCTGCGTGGACGTTCCCACGAGGATCGTCGGGTGAACCGCCCTCACGGCCGCGGCAAGCGTCGTCAGCTCATCCGCCTTTTCGAACTCGCTCCTCTTTCTGGCAAACGGCCTCTGCTCCGGCGTAAGGTCGTCCATATCGTCAAAGAGCAGACCCTGTTTGTCCACAAGGTAAAACTTCTTGCGCGCCTCATCCTCCGGGACGCCCCGATCGAGCATTTCCCGATACACGCGGTTCGCGATTCCGCAGCCCGCCGTTCCCGCGCCGAAGCACATGTACGTCTGCTCCCGCAGCTTTTGTCCGCTGATGTTCAGCGCACCGAGGATGCCTGCCAGGGAAATGATGCCGGTGCCCTCGATATCGTCGTTGAACACCGTATAGGTATCCTTGTACCTGTTCAGGATGACGGCGGCGTTGGAACGTCCGAAGTCCTCAAAGTGCAGGTACAGGCGGGGGAACATCTCCTCGGCGGTCTTGACGAACCGATCGACGAACTCATGATACCTGTCGCCGCGAACGCGCTCGTGGCGGTTTCCGAGATAGAGCGGATCATCCAGAAGGCTTTGCCGGTTCGTGCCCGCATCCAGCACGACAGGCAGCACCTTGTTGGGATCGATTCCGGCGGCTGCCGTGTAGACGGCGAGCTTTCCGACGGAGATCTCCACGCCGTTCGTCCCCCAGTCGCCGATGCCCAGGATCATCTCCGCGTCCGTCACGACGATCAGATTGATCTCGCGCCCATTTGCGGCATTGAGCAGCGTTTTTTCGATGTCCTGAGGGTGATCGATGGACAGGTAGGCCGCGTTTTGCGGCTCGATATAGAACTCGCTGTACTGCTTGATGGCCTCCGCCACGACAGGATCGTAGACGATGGGCATAAACTCCACGATATGCCGGCTGAACAAATAATAGAACAGCGTTCGGTTGCGTCCGAAAATATCCATCAGGTAATGGCGCTTCTCGATATCGCTTGTTTTTTTGCACACATTTCCGTATGCCTGTCTGGCCTGTTCCTCGATTGTCTGGACAAAGGGAGGAAGAAGCCCCGTGAGATTGTATTCCTCACGTTCCTCCATGGTAAAAGCCGTTCCCTTGTTCAAAAAAGGGTCGTTCAGCAGCTCGTAAGATGTTTTCATAGGTTCCCTCCTTAGTTTTCCACAGGGCCGACTACTCCGATCATGTATTTTCCGGCGCGAGCGAACCATATCATTCTAAACCTCGAAAGCCATCTTGGGAAACTAAGAAAACGAAAGACATGTTAGGGAACACCTAATATGGAGAAGGCGTTAAGGGGAGGTTGAGTTTTCCGTAGCGTGTAGCTTGGCTGAATTTATCCAGGCACGATGATATTTCATCCGTTTCCATCTTGACCTGGAGTCTGCTTGAGGTTATAGACTGATGCCGTCACCACTCATCCATCATCAATACAAGCGTCAAGGGGGTGTCTTCATGGATAAGGACGCGATGGGGGGACCGTTTCCCCGCGGCGGGGCGAACACCGCCTACGCGCGGTATTTCGTGGGGAACAGCTATCTGAACATGCTCTCCACGGAGGGTGTCGTGATCGGCAACGTGACCTTCGAGCCGGGGTGTCGGAACAACTGGCACATCCATAAGGCCAGGAGCGGCGGAGGGCAGATCCTGCTCTGCACCGCCGGACGCGGCTGGTATCAGGAATGGGGGAAGCCGGCGCGCGAGCTCCATGCCGGCGACGTGGTGCGGATCCCCGCCGGGGTGAAGCATTGGCACGGAGCGGCCCGGGACAGCTGGTTCACGCACCTGGCGGTGGAGGTGCCGGGGGAGGGCGCCGAAAACGAGTGGTGCGAGCCGGTGAGCGAGGGGGACTACGCCCGGCTTTCGTAGCGGTGTATCGGACTGCCTGGCGAGCGGCGCGGGGAGAGGCGTCCGCAGTTTTTGTCCGGCGTCCGGGCCGAGGAAATTTCATGAGGACGAGGAACGAGGGGGATACGATGACTCATTTGGGGGAAGGGATCAAGAAGCTGGGGTTCGGCCTGATGCGTCTGCCCAAGGAGGGCGACGCTATCGACATCGAGCAGACGAAGCGGATGGTGGATCGCTTTCTGGCCGAGGGCTTTACCTACTTCGACACTGCCTGGGCCTACCCGGGCAGCGAGGACGCGATCCGCGAGGCGCTGGTGGAGCGCTATCCCAGGGAGAAGTTCCAGCTGGCCACCAAGAACGCCGCGTGGCTCGAATGCAGGACCCGCGAGGACGCCGCAGCGCAGTTCGAGACCTCGCTGAGGCAGACGGGGGCCGGATACATCGATTTCTACCTGCTGCACAACCTGGGGGAGGGGCGGACGCACTTCTTCGACGACTTCGACATGTGGCGCTTCGTCCAGGAGAAGAAAAAGGAGGGGCTCATCCGGCACGTGGGGTTCTCCTTCCACTCCACGCCGGAGGAGCTGGAGGAGATCCTGAAGGCGCATCCCGAGATGGAGTTCGTCCAGCTGCAGATCAACTACGGCGACTGGGAGAACCCGGCCATCCAGTCCCGGGCCTGCTACGAGATGGCCCGGAAGTACGGCAAGCCGGTGATCGTCATGGAGCCCGTGAAGGGAGGGATGCTGGCGACCCCTCCGGAGTCGGTGGCGGAGATCCTCAGACGTGCCGATGCCGGCGCCTCCATGGCGTCGTGGGCTATCCGCTTTGCCGCGGACCTGGACGGCATGCTCACCGTCCTCTCCGGCATGAGCGACCTGGCGCAGATGGAGGACAACCTGTCCTTCATGAAGGGCTTCACGGGGCTGTCCGACGCGGAGAGGCGAACGCTGGAGGAGGCCAGGAAGGAGCTTGCCTGCATCCCGCTGATTCCCTGCACGACCTGCAACTACTGCGCCAAGGTCTGCCCCGTGGAGGTGGGGATCTCCGGGACGTTCACGGCGATGAACGCGCTGACGCTTTACGGCGACCTGACCGCCGCCAGGCATCAGGAGTCCTGGCTGGTCGGCGGCCATGGCAGGAAGCGCGCGGCGGAGTGCATCCGGTGCGGCCGCTGCGAGCAGGTCTGCCCGCAGCACATCGCGATTCGGGACGAGCTGGTCAGGGCGGCGCCAGCCTCGCGTAAGGCCCCTCCGTCTTTGCAGGCATTTGGCTCTTTTGGGGGAGTGTGGGAGCCGCCGATCTCCAAGCGGGAGCTCCCGGTCTCCACGTGGAACATCCCCTTCCCCGAACGCAGGGAAGGGGATGTAGGGATGGGGCTCAGAAGGTGTCGCTGCGTGTCGTCTCCGAGAGCGGAAGGCGCTCGGCGTGCCTCGGGCTGGGGACGCTCGATTCGTGAGGGTAGCCCATGGGCAGGATGGCGACCGGTATGACGTTTTCCGGCAGCGCGAATGCCGACCGTACCTTCTGTGGGTCGAAATGTCCCACCCAGGTGCTTCCCAGGCCGAGGGCCGCAGCTTCGAGCATCATATGGGTGGTGACGATGCTCGCGTCGACCTCTCCCATGTCCTTGCCGTCGTAGGATCGCTTCCAGCTCACTGCGGCGTCGTAGCAGACGACCAGGGCCAAGGGAGCGGAGAAGTGATAGGGCGTGCAGTCCTTCAGCTTGCCGAGGGCCGCATCCGAATCGAGCACCAATATCCGCTGCGGCTGATAGTTGACGGCGGTGGGGGCCAGCCTGCCGGCCTCCAGAACCGCGTCCAGCTTTTCATTTTCCACCTTTTGGGGGGCGAACTTCCTGACGGAATAACGCTCCCTCGCCAGCTCCAGAAAATCCATGACGATCCCTCCTGACAGTTTATCGTTCTGCTGCGGCGCATGTCGTTTTGGATTATATGATGAGGTGCTTTTCGCCGTATGGGGCGATTGACCGGGCTTTTGGGCGATTACCCCTTGCCGCCGGGACCTCGCGTCTCGAGAAGGTCCCGCTCGATCTGCCCCAGGTCCTCGCCCTGAAAGGGGACGTCCCGGTACATGGAGCGGAAAGCGCACCGATTGTGGCTGCATCCGGCCGCGGCCTGCAGCGACAGGGACCCCTCCTCGAACGGCGGACGCTGGACCGGCCCCGTGTACTTCCTATCCGCCCCCCCATCAGCTTTATTTCTTCACCAGCTTTATTTCTTCATCAGGCCCGCGCCGGCATTCCAGGCTTGTCCGACCTTCTCCCCAATCTTGTAATAGCCGCTCTGGAACTGGTCGAAGGCAAAGGCGTTCAGCTTCGCCGGATCGACCTTCCCCTTTGAAT
>CAJPSE010000063.1 GCA_905373185.1 uncultured Fretibacterium sp. | reverse complement strand
GCTCCTGAGGCGCGTTCTTGTCCACCTGGCGGTGCAGCAGCTGCTCCACCTGCTCGGGGGTCACGCGCGTCACCGCCGTCGCGGTGTCGATCAGCCCCTCGTTCACCATGTCCATGGCAATCTTCACCGCCGCCGCCGCCGTCCTCTTGCCCGTGCGGGTCTGGAGCAGGAAGAGCCTGCCGCGCTCGATGGTGAACTCGATGTCCTGCATGTCCCTGTAGGACATCTCCAACTGCTTCGTCAGCCGGCAAAGCTCCCTGTAGATATCGGGCATGGCACTCTCCAGCTGGCTTATGGGCATGGGAGTGCGGATGCCCGCCACGACGTCCTCGCCCTGAGCGTTGATGAGGAACTCGCCGTACAGCTTGTTCTCGCCGTCGGACGGGTTTCGGGTGAAGCAGACGCCCGTGCCGCAGTCGTCGCCCAGGTTGCCGAAGATCATGGAGATGACGTTGACCGCCGTCCCCAGGTCGTCGGAAATCCTGTTGATCTTCCGGTAGGTCACGGCGCGCGGGATGTTCCAGCTCCTGAACACGGCCTCGACGGCCCTGCGGAGCTGCTCCCACGGGTCGATCGGGAAATCCCGCCCCGTCGCCTCCTTATAGATCTTCCTGTACTCGGCCACCAGCCTCTCCAGCGCTTCGGCCGGGATCTCGAAATCCTGAGCGACCCCGAGCCCATTCCGGCAGGCCGCGAGCGCGGACTCGAACCGGTCGGCGCTCACCTCGTCCACGACGTTGCCGAACATCTGGATGAAACGGCGGTAGCTGTCGAAGGCGAAGCGCCGATTGCCGGAGACGGAGGCCAGCCCTTCGACGGTCTCGTCGTTCAGCCCCAAGTTCAGGATCGTCTCCATCATCCCCGGCATGGAGATGGGCGCACCGGAGCGCACCGAGACCAGGAGCGGGTTCTTTCCGTCACCAAAGCCCTTGCCCGTCTCCTTCTCCAGCATCTTGACGGCCTCTTTGACCCCATCCCAGACCGTATCCATGATCCCGGGGTCCTGCATGTACCTGCGGCAGACCTCCGTCGTGAGGATGAACCCGGGCGGGACGGGAAGCCCGCTCTGCACCATCTGGCAGAGGTTGGCCCCCTTGCCCCCCAAAAGCAGCTTCTGGTCGCCATTGCCCTCCTTCAAGCTGTAGATGAACTTCTCCGCCATTGTCGCACCACTCCTTGTCCTGGAAGTAGCCCGTCGGGCCCTCATGATTTCAGACGATACGAAAACACCGCACCTACGAGGATCGCCAGTCCGCCTCGTTTTCATTTTACCTCGCCGGCGGACAAACCGAAAGCCGCCCCGTATCGCCAGGAGCCACGGGGCGGCTTTTGAAGGACATCATTTGAAAAGGGACGGTGGAATGGGAGGCATCCTGTGCGGGTCAATCCTCACCGGCAACGAGCTCAACCAAGGGCCAGCAGAACTTTTATGAAAGGCAGAAGTTTCATGAAAGGAGGACAGGCCCTCACGTATCTTTCGAGAGAATTGCATCACGGCTGTAGTCCGGTGTCACTCGTTCCGGAAGTTTGTCCCAGCGGGATTGAAACGACTGTAGAAAAGTGCGCATAGATCAAAATAAATAACAAAGGTTAAATATTTTGCTGTACGGTTTGTTACACGGGAGGCCGGGTTTCGGTCCCTTGTGAAGTTGAAGGGCGATAATCCGTAGGATCGATACATGAGTCATATTCTGCCTTAGAAATTTTCTCCCAGTCCGTTTTATTAACGCCTCGAAGTTTATTGCAGGCCTCATAAGAATAAGCTGAGGTTATCTTTATTCAACACTGCTTTTCTTTGACAATGGTCCGTATTTCTTCGGCCACCTCTCCAAAATCGTTATCCTGGCTAAAAGTAGTGCCACATCATATTCTGCAAGGCGTGCCATTCGCACCATATCCAAAGCGATCCATATATCTACTCCCTTTTCTCGAGCAACATTTCCCGAGTAACGAAGTGGCGCAGTGAAAAAAGTCACTCGCGAATCTTTTTATGAGCTGCCAGTTTTTTTGCGCCAGAAATGATGCCACGTTTTATTGATTGCAAGGTCATGAAGCCCCGCATAAAGGTGGTTACCTGTCAATATCCACCCCTCGTTATGGTGTCGAATGGTCAAAAGTTTGGCGAGTTCGATAGGGTTAAAGTCGGGATAAAAGTATCCCCAGAGAGTTTTGACGGATTTGAATAGGTTTTGACAATCAAAAAAGCTGCGACGCGTTTCTTCGCGGGTTCACAGCACAGCATTCCAGCCTCCTAGAAAAACCCCTTAGGAGGTAAAACGACGGAGACTCTCCGCCCCCTCCCAAGGGGATCATAAGGCGGCGAACTTCGACCAGCTGTATAAGGACTACTGGAGCCAGGGGCGCAACGTTCCGCAGGAACAGCTGGACGCCATGCTCCAGGGCAACGTCATTTCCTCGGCGCAGCACCGGCAGGCTACGGCGTGGAACCGGACCGCCGTCACGCGGGCCGATGTCACGAAGAACCTGTCGAAGTCACCGGACTGGTCGTCCCTCACTCCACAGCAACAGGAGGAGCGCATCATGCGGGGCATGGGCGTCACCCAGGAGGACCGGGATGCCGCACTGACGGCGATTCGCGAGCGCGTCCTGGACGGGACCATGACGGACGCGGAGCTCAAGGCGTACTACGTGAGCGGGGCGATAACCGGGGCAGAGCTGGAACGATTCAAAAAAATTGATACGCAGGTATCCAGGGAGCAGAAAAGTTTTGTCTCAGACCAGAGGAAGGCCCTGAGCACAGATATGGACGGGCTCAAAATCCCCGGTAAGGACGACAAGCTGTACCGCAATATCGCGCTGAATAAATTCAATGAGCTGGTGTCACAGCTCGACCCCAACAGCAAGACGTACCGCATGGACGTGATGGACGCTCGGAGGGCGGCGATGACGGAGGCGGTCCAGGCCAGCGGGAAGAAGCAGTCCGACGGCTGGTTCTTTGGGTTTGGGGCGGAGGAGCCGACCTCCTTCGGCAAGCGTGTCAGCCAGGCGCTTACGGCCCTGGAGGAGCAAACGGGACGAGTCAAAGAGTACACTCCGGAGTTCCGGACGGACGACATCAACTTGTCTCCTGCCCCGAGGCAGGGCGGCAGGACACAGCCAGTGCGCGGGGAGACGTCGGAGATGAACGTCATCATCGACGAGGCCTCGTCGGAGTTCGGTGTGGACCCTGATCTCGTCAGGGCCGTCATCAAGCAAGAATCCGGGTGGAAGCCCAAGGCGGTCTCCCCTGTCGGGGCGCAAGGACTCATGCAGCTTATGCCCAAGACCGCCAAGGGGCTGGGCGTTACGGACTCCTTCGACATCCGGCAGAACATACGCGGCGGGACGAAGTTGCTGGGGCAGTTGCTTCGGCAATACAACGGCGACGTTGAAAAGGCCTTGGCAGCCTATAACGCCGGATCCGCCAGGGCGGACCAGGACAGGTCCAAGTGGCCGAAGGAGACGAAACGGTACGTCCCGGCCGTCCTGAGCCACTACAAAAACATCAAGCAGGGAAAGGATAAGGGGCAGAGCGCTCCTACACCTACCTCTACCCCCACGCCTACACCTACACCGGCCCCAACTCCGGCACAGCCGAAGGGCCCGGCGATGATGAACGGCGTCCAGCTCGGGCCGACCCGCGAGGCGGCGGCGAAGCTGGCGCAGCAGGAGGGCAAGGAGCCTATTGACTCGATCTTGTTCGGCGGAAAGGATGGAATCTGATGCTGTCACCATATGAACGCTGGGAGCTCGAGAAACCTGCGGCCCAGGGCCCCTCCGTATACGCGGACCTTTTGTCCCTGCGGTATCCAGCTTATAAGGACCGCATTGTGAAGGCGCGCGCTGCCGGGTACACGGACGACGAAATCCTCCCCCGCCTCCAGGAGCGGGAGGCTAAGGCCCTGCTGTACTACCCCGCCGAACAGGTCAACGAGCGTATCGGCCGCACCCCGGAGACGATAAACTCCATCGAGCTCTACGAGCGGCGTCATCTGCGCGACGCCTACGTCAAGTCCTACGCGGGCAAGCTGACGGAACAAGAGGTCGATGAACGGCTGGTTGCCGCCGAGCTCATCCATGTCCAAGCCCCCCTGCTGCTGCGGGATGACGAGCTCTACAAGAAACTGGCCGGACACATCAAGATGCAAGAGGGCTGGTTCGAGTCCGCATGGAACGGGGCTGTGCGCGACCGGCTCAACAAGGACGAGAGCAGCCTCGGGATGCGCCTTATCTACGGCGAGGAGTCCGAGGGGCTCTGGAAGCAGCTGGACGAGCTGGACAGGCTCCAGCAGCAGTACATGCCCGCGAGGGACCCCAGTTTCTCCGGATCCGTGAAGCGGGGCGTCGGCGGGGCGGTCGAGATGCTGGCGCAGTACGTCAAGGGAGCTTATCGCGGGGCGACGACCTATGGCCCCGCTATGGCGGCCGCTGCGGGCTCCACAGCCATCGTCATGAACGCTCCGGCCTTCACCAATCCCATCACAGCTCCGGCCGGCCTGGCAACTACAGGATCGGCGATGGTGGCTGGTTTCGGTACGGGGATGCTGCTTGGAGCCGGGATGGAGAACTTCGAGCGCGAGGCGGGCGGGGCCATGGTCGAGTATTGCCGCATGAAGGACAACCAGGGGCGCCCCATGGATCGCAACGCCGCGCGGGTGGCCGCCGTCCTAACTGGAGTGGTGAACGCCGGGTTGGAGCATTTCCAGATGTCGAAGCTTCTGGAGAACATCCCCGGTGGAGACAAGCTGGTCAAGTTCTTTAGCCGGTCCGGCATGAAGAAGCTGCTGGCCATTCCGACGGTCCGATCCGCTCTCGCGGAGATAGGCAAGAAGTACATCGGCGGGATCGCCACGGAGTCCATCCAGGAGATGGCGCAGGAGACCGCGACGATCCTCGGCGGCGAGCTGGGAAAAATTCTTTCCGGACAGGAGTTTGCCGGATTGGATTTGGAGGAGTCCATCGACCGCGTCCTAGAGACGGGGGCGCAGACTGTAGGGACGATGGCCGTCTCCTTCCTGCCCGGTGCGGCCATGAACGCAGTGAGCGGCGTCCGGCAGACGAAGGCAATACAGAAGGGCGCGGAGCAGACTGCCACGTCCCTGGGGATAAGCACGGACGAGCTCATGGCCAGAGTTAACGCCCCCGACGAGCCCGCTCAAGGCCACGCCGTGGATGGGCTGGGTGAGAACCCGCAGCCCACCGGTCCGGCGATGAAGGACGGCGTCCAGCTGGGCCCCACCAGGGAGGCGGCGGCGAAGCTGGAGGCCCAGACCCAGGGTCGGGCGGTCGACGGCCTGGGCGAGAACGACGCCGAGGAGGACACGAACGTCTACCTCCCGGCGCAGGCGATAGAGAGCTACAACCAGGAGAACCCCGGTCTGCTGGAGGACCTGGGCATCGTCGTGGAACCCGTCGAGGGGACGAGCGAGGTCAAGTTGACCGCCGAGCAGTATGAGGCCCTGGAGGACATCGCCCCCGAGCTGGTCGAGGCCGTGAAGAACAACGTGCGGCGCGGAGCCAAGGGGATGACGACCCAAGAGGTCGGCGAGACGCTGAAGAAGAAGGCGGGAAAGCCCACCTGGCGCACGGCTGAGGTCGATGGGATTACCAGGGAGCTGGAACAGAAGGCGCTTGGAGCAGGGCTGGACAAGGCCGAGGCACGGCAGTGGAGCAAGATGGCCGGGGCCTTCGTCGGAGTGACCTCCAAGCGTTACAACATAGCCCCGTCCGAGCTGGCGAAGATGAGGCTGGTCCGGGGTGCAGAGGAGACGCAGGGCGAGAGCTTTGGGCAGCCCGTGAACCCTGGAGTTAACCTCGAGCAGAAAGTGCCGGTGCTGGACTTAAGCAGCATGGAGGGGACGAGCACTCCCAAAGAGCTGCTGGCAAGGCTGAAGGATATGGCGCTCAAGGACGAGGTGTGGATCAGCCGGGATGCGGAGGTGTTCGCCACTCTGCCCAGGGGGAAGAAGTTAAAGCACGTCGCCTACTCCAGCAGGATGCCTGGGAGCAGGGAAGCCAGAGCGCTGCGCAGTAATATCGCAAGTGGTCTGAATGACCTTGTGCAGAATGCAGTTCTCGTCGAGAGCGTGCCGAACAACGACCCGAAGAAGGCGGACGTCCTGAACTTCCACAGGCTTTATGTCCCCGTTCGGACGGACGCCGGGGTCCAGACCGTGAGGATTGTCGCGGAGGAGCTCAAGGGCAGCGATAAGCTGAAGCCGACAGATGTGGAGCTCTACGACGTCGTTCTGGAAGGACAAAAGGAGTCCCCGGCGGTTAGCCACGGCCTCCTCGCGAAGGAAGTGGTGCCCAGTCCGGGGGCTCCTTTTGAACTCACTATAGCCGATATGCTCCGGGGCGTCAAGGACACGGAGGGGAATCCGTACGTCGGGGAGGAGTATCAGCAGTCCTCGGCGCGCCAAAGCGAGGACTACGACCCCGGCGATCCGAAGACGTGGCCGGCCGGGGCCGCCCGGGACGAGGCGCTGATGCTCGAGGCGTGGCAGAACCTGGAGAACGACGACGAGGTCGAGACCTGGCCGGAGAGCCCGGAGAAGGCGGAAGCCCTGACCCTCCAGAAAGAGTATGGCGAAATAGAGGCGTGGGTCGAGAGTCACTCCGTCGAGGAGGTCCTTGCGAACGACGAGCTCAACGAGCGGGGCGTGGCCATCGAGAAACGGCTCCGGGACCTGAGAAAGGAGCTGAGGAAGAAAAAGCCCAAGGGGGCCGAAAGGCGTCTGCTCCAGCTCATCGAGGCCGAGGAGGAGGCCGCGGCGCGGGAGGCGGAGACGTACAACCAGTCCGCTTACCACGGAAGCCCGCACCGGGGCATCGAGAAGATGAGCCTCCAGCACATCGGCTCCGGTGAGGGGAACCAGGTATACGGGTATGGGATCTACTCCGCAGGGAACCGCGATGTCGCCCAAGACTACAGGGTGGCGCTGGGAGGGGCCGGCTACACGGTTGGGGGGAGGAATATCAACCTTCTCATCGAAAAAGCGGAGCAGGGCCGAGATTACGTAATGGCTGAGGTCCTTGGAGAGATTGCAGGGTCGCACAAAACCATCGGAGAACTGCGCCAGGAGTATACCGAAGAAAATGGCTACGACGACGCGGGGGACTATCAAAAGGCCCTGGACAAAGTGGAGCGCCAGGGGCTTAAAGGCGATGGGCAGCTCTACCGTCTGGAGGTTCCCGAAAACGACGTGCTGCTTGACTGGGACGCACCGTTTTCCAAGCAGCCGGAGAAGGTCAAGACGGCAGTACGGGAGATCGCGGCGGAGTTGACGCCGGAGGATATCGACCGGCTGGGTGGGAATACAGAAATGCTCCTATACGACGAAATGACAGGGCAACAATTTTACGCCATGCTGGCATGGCTGCCCAGCGTCGACAGCGAGAAGGCCGCTTCTATGCTGCTCCTGAAGCACGGCATCCCCGGTCTGCGATACTTGGACCAGGGGAGCCGTCGAGCCGGCGAGGGCACGCACAACTTCGTTGTCTGGGACGAGGACGCCATGAGCATCGAGGAGACGTACTACCAGGCAGCCTACCATGGGAGCCCGCACCGGTTCGAGAAGTTTGAATTGAACTCGATAGGGCAAGGAATTGGCACGCAATGGCAGGGGTGGGGATTGTATTTTGCAAGTCGCAAGGATATTGCAAATTGGTATAGGACTCATAAATTAAGCGCGCGGAGTGGAGACATAAGCTTTCGAAAGCCCCTTCTTTTAGGAGGAAAAAAGCCTTCGGAGATAAACTGGGCTGCCGTTATCCCTGGCGTAAATACGTCTTACGTGCAATCTTTTGTTGAAAGAGTCCTTGACGCTGTGCAAGCATGGATATTGCGTCGCAGGGACGAGGAGGCGAGAGTATGGAAACGCAGATCCCTATCGTGGGTTGATTTTCAGCACGAGATCCCCCAGATGATCGATCTGGCGGTTTATTCAGCTCAGATTTATGACGACCCCCCTTCCCTTGTCGAGAAGCTGAAAGACTTTATCACGCAAAATATTGACATCCCCGTAATCGGCGGCGACAAAAAAGGAGGGCAGCTTTACAAGGTTGATATCCCGGATAGCGATACGCTTTTGGACTGGGATAAAAAGCTATCGCAGCAGACTGAAAAAGTCAAGGAATCCTTAAAATCTATTTCGGATGAGTTGGGTATTGAGTTTAACGAAAATTGGACAGGGGGGGAGTTATATAAGCGTATTGCTGTTTCAAAAGGTAGTTCCCTTGAATCCTTTGACCATAGGGGCCAAGAGAACGATGTAAACAAAGATACATCTTTATTGTTTTATAAGCATGGGATTCTCGGAACCCAGTACTTGGATGAGCGCAGTGAGCGGGAGCCCCACAAGGGGACCCACAACTTCGTCATCTGGGACGAGGACGCCATACAGATCATGGAGACGTACTACCAGCAGCACGGCCCCCTGACCTTCAAGATGACGGGCGAGCCTGTATCCGAGGAGTACAGGGCGGCGCTGGAGAAACTGGAGGCCGGCGAGCCTGTCACCGCGGAGGAGTACGACGCCATCCCTGAGATTCAGGACGCGAGAGGCAGGACCGCCACGGGGTCGACGCTGGATATGCTGGACCGCGAGGCCATCCGGCAGCAGGTCTATGACAAGCTCATGAGCTACGGCTCTGCTGTGACGGAGGTCGTTGACGGAAGGGAACGGACTGTCTATAATGGGGAAGTCAGAAACGACCGCAGGGC
>CAJPSE010000062.1 GCA_905373185.1 uncultured Fretibacterium sp. | reverse complement strand
GGGTACGGGCCCAGAACCTCTCCGGGGACAGCTCCCGCCATTCCGGGCGCCGTGCGGTTACCGCCTCCCGGAACGAGGCGGCGCTCTCCTCGTGAAGGTCCGCTGCGGTCAGGCCCGGGACGACGGACTCGCCGCGCAGCCGCTCCAGGGCGTCCAGGGCCAGCCGAAAACAGGTCTGCCTCCCCGAGACGACGTCGACACCCTCGATGCGGCGGTAGACACCGCGAATATAATCCCCTCCGACGCAGACGGGCCGGCGCCACCACTCCGCCGGGTCCACCCGGACGATCAGGAGGGAAACCCCCTCCGCCTCCACGACCCGGAACGAGGACACGCTATCCGCGCTGAGCACCCGCTCCCCGGCCAGGACGGTCCTAAGGCGGCGTTCCAGACCGGAGGGATCGGGGACCCCATGCACCACGGGAACATCCTCATCCCACTCCGCCCCGAGGACGATCCAGCCACCAGCACCATTCGACATGCCGCAGCAGACCGCCGGGAAACGGTCCAGGTCCCATTCCGGGATAAACTCCCGGTCCTCCTCCGCGGTTCGATCCAGGAAATCCGACAGCGAGGCAAAACGGCCGGATAAAACTCTACGTGCCTGCACGGGCCTTTTTCAACTCCCTTACGGCCGCCTGGGCATCGGGATGGAGTTCCCGTCTTTTCGGCGGCCAATGCTTTCCAAATCCGCTTCAAGCATACAACGCTTCCTCAAAAACGACCACCTCTTCCCTCACAGTAAGTAAGTAAGGTACCGCAGGAAGCGTCCGCACCCCGTCCCAGTCGGGCACGGCAGACCAACGTGCCCCGACAAAAATCCCCCCTGCACGGAACGGGAAGAGATCCGGGCAGGAGGGAAAAGCGGGAGAAATCAGGACAGGGCTTCCTTGACGACGAAGATAACGGCCAGGGCGGCCATAAGCCAGCTCACGTCCTTCATCCTGCCGCTCAGAATCTTGATCAGGACGTAGGAGACGATGGCGAACTCTATTCCGATGGAAACACTGTAGGCCAGGGGCATCATGATGAATCCCAGGATGGAGGGGACGAGCTCCGTCCAGTCGTCGAAGTTCAGGTCCCGAAGGCTTACCATCATGTAGACTCCGACGATGATCAAGGCCGGCGCCGTCGCGTAGGCGGGCACCATTCCCACGACCGGGGTGAAGAACATCGCGGCCAGGAAGAGCGCAGCAGTCACCAGGGCGCTGAGCCCCGTGCGGCCGCCCTGCGCGATGCCGCTGGCGCTCTCGACGTAGGACGTCACCGTCGAGGTCCCCAGGATGGCGCCTGCCGTCGTACCAATAGCGTCGGCCAGCAGCGCGCCCCGCGCGTTCGGAAGGCACCCGTCCTTATCCAGCAGACCGCTGCGGTTGCAGACGCCCACCAGGGTCCCGACCGTGTCGAAGAAGTCGACGAAGAAGAACGTGAACATGATGACCCAGAAATCGAGCCGGTTCAGCATGGAGAAGTCCAACTGAGCGAAGATCGGCGCGATCGAGGGCGGATGCGATACGAAGGATTCGGGCAGGGCTACGAGGTTCAGTCCCACGGAGGCGGCCGTGACCGCCAGGATGCCGATCAGCAGCGCCCCCGTTACCTTATAGGCCTCCAGCACCGCCATCAGGATCAGGCCCCCCAGGGCCAGGAGCGCCTGCAGGTTACCGCTCAGGTGCCCCAGCGAGACGAGCGTCGCATCATTCTTGACCACGATCCCCGCACTCTGGAGGCCGATGAAGGCGATGAAGAGCCCGATACCGCCCGAGATGCCGATCTTGAGGGACTTCGGGATGGTGTTGACCACCATCTCGCGCAGCTTGGTCAGGGTCAACACGATGAAGATCACGCCCTCGACGAAGACCGCCGTCAGGGCCACGCGCCAGTCGACCTGCATCGCAAGGACTACGGAGAAGGCGAAGAAGGCGTTGAGCCCCATCCCGGGGGCGAGGCCAATCGGATAGTTGGCCAGGAAGGCCATCAGGAACGTGGCCAAAGCGGCGGAGGTACAGGTCGCCACCACCAGGGCGTTGAAGTCCATACCCGTCTTGGACATGATCCCCGGGTTGACGAAAATAATGTAGGACATCGTGACGAACGTCACGATTCCCGACAGAATCTCGGTCTTTACCGAACTGCCCCTCTCGCTGATCTTGAACTGGCGCTCCAGAAACGACATCATGCTCGATACTCCTCTCTCACACTCTCACTCATACCACAAAACGGCCGTAAGGCCCCTCAAAAAACAACGTATCTATACGTTCACGGAAGCACCGGGGAAAAACAAACGTCCTCATGAAGGAGTTTTCGGCGCCTCCTCGATGCTGCACCATCCTTCCCATTTATAAGGGAGGCGGAAAATCCTCGAGTTATGGGTCCCGGGCTCAGACATCCAGGCTCAGACATCCAGGCAACTACCCCCGATAAACTCCCGAATCACGGAGTTGTTGGGGATGCCGTCGATGTGGATGGACGGCACGAACCGGAGGATGTTCAGCAGGCGCAGGGCCTCGCCGAACACCTCGGAGCGCTCGTCGACCGTGTGCAGCAGGGGCTCCACATAGCCCTTCAGGACGCCCAGCTCGTAGGGCAGCGCGGAGTTGAAGATGGTGTCGGCTCGGCTCTGATAGGGAAAGATATAGCGCATCGAGCCCCGCATGACCTTGGGATAGATCTCGAGCGTCACCTGGGCGGACTTGCCCCGCGTCCGGTGGTCCCGCACGATGCGGCGCAGCAGGCGGTTGTCCCCGGTGCTCGTCCGATTGTGGGGGTCGATGCAGATGCCCGTCAGGGGCGAGACGAAGACGCTGAAACGGCTGTCCTCGGGCAGGAGGGACACGATGCGGTCGTTCAGGCCGTGAATCCCCTCCATGATGAGGATGTCCGAGGGCCCCAGCTTGATGACCTTGCCCGGCCGCTTCTCCCCCTTGATGAAGTCGTAGCGGGGCGTCACGACCTCCTCCCCCGCGAGGATGCGGGTCAGGTTGTCCTCCAGCAGCTCCAGGTCCAGGGCCTCCAGGCACTCATAGTCGTACTCCCCGTTCTCGTCGAGGGGCGTCTGGGCCCGGTCCAGGAAATAGTTGTCCATGGGCAGGGTGACGGGGTTCTTCCCGCAGACGATCAGCTGGATCTTGAGCCGCTCGGAGAAGGTGGTCTTCCCCGAGCCCGAGGGCCCGGCGATGGTGACGACCTTGACGCCGGGCCTGGAGACGATGTCCTCCGCGATGCGGCTCAGGCGCTGCGAGTGGAAGGCCTCGGAGATGAGGATCAGCTCCTGGACCTTCCCGTCCGTCACGCGCTGGTGCAGGCTACTGAGGTAGTTCAGGTTCAGCACCTTCAGCCAGTGCGCGTAGTCGAAGAACACGTTCCCCAGGCCGGGGTCGGCCCGGAACGGCAGGATCCCCTCGCGGGATTCCGGGGTGGGGAACTGCAGCACCATCCCATGCTCGAAGAGGACGATGTCGAAGGTCTTGAGCAGCCCCGTGGAGGGGGCCAGGGTCCCGCAGAAGTAGCCGTAGCGTGCCCCGCACCGATAGACCTCTACGGGATCGAGGTTCGCGCGGACGAAGAGCTCGGCGATCTCGGGCTCACCCTGCTCCTCGAAGATGCGCTTGGCCTTGTCGATGGGCAGGATCTTGCGGCTGATGGGGATGTCCTGACGCACCATCTCGCTCATCGTCGAGTGGAGCTTGTAGACATCGGACTGGGTCACGTCCCCATCCTCGAACTCCCAGTAGTGCCCCTCACCGATGGAGTGCCGCAGGATCGCATTGCGGCCCAGGACCTTCTCGCAGGCGATGACCAGAAGGAAGTCCAAGCTCCTCCGGTAAATTCTGAGCCCGTCGGAGGAGCCAGACGGGATGAACTCCACGACAGCGTCGTCCTCCACGACCCACTCCAGCGGCCGAATATAGTTGTTGACGCACCAGGCGATGATATCCGCACCGTCGTCCGGCCCCAGCTCCGCCAGGACGTTGTGGCCGTTGACCGGCGTCTCGCTTATGACGAATCGCTTCCACTTGGGAACATTGACGGTAAAAGCCATGAGGAGCCCCTCCTGCAGCAGAATTTTTGCTATGTCACCGCTAATCTGCCCCTCAATTATAGCGTATAGCGCCCTCTTGGAAGGGAAACACCCGCCTCACAGACAGAATATACGGGGCGAATGCGGTGTCACGAAAAGCACAGGGAAGCGCTGATTAAATCAGCACTTTCACAGAATGATCGATACGACTACTGATACGCCTGACAAGCTCTATATTTTCCCTTGACAAACCTCAGCGCCATCAATACAATGACCAAAGTTTTACTGTAGGCTGCAAACAGAGTAAGCTGTGTGCGTCAAGTGTCCACGGATGGGATGTCGCTGTGGAACGAAACGGGAGACCGTACGGTGCATAGCTGCGTCCGCTGTTGAGTTTGTGTTTCACTCATCGCGGAGCGCTGTCGAGGACAGTGCTCTTTTTGTTCGCCTTCATCATCGATGATGAGGTGATCGTCATGAAACGTTTCCGTATCGTACTCCCCGCCATTTCCGCCCGTCTCCGCAGTTTCCTTCCGTCCTTCATTTCGTCCTCCGGTCTATCGCCCTTTATTCTGGCCGGTCTTATGTCCCTCACTCTCCCTTCGGCGCCTGCCCTAGCACAGGCCGATTTTCACATCGGGCTCATGACGGGAACCGTCTCCGCCGCCGAGGATTCCCTCCGAGGCGCGGAGAGCCTGATCAACCGCTATGGAAGCGTGGAAAACGGAGGCATGATCCTCCACGTGACCTATCCCGACCAGTTCATCTCCGAGATGGAGACCACCGTCAGTCAGATCGTGGGGCTTGCCGACGACCCCAAGGTGAAGGCCATCGTCGTCAGCCACGGCATCCCCGGGACGACGGAGGGTTTTCGCCGCGTCCGGGAACAGCGCCCCGACATCCTCCTCTTCATCGGGGAGGCCCACGAGGACCTGAACATCGCTGCCTCCGCCGCGGATCTGGTGGTGAACGCGGACAGCTTCAGCCGCGGCTACCTGATCCCCCTGGCCGCCAAGGAGGTCGGGGCAAAAAATTTCGTCCACATCTCCTTTCCGCGTCACATGAGCTTCGAGACCCTGGGGCGCAGGCGCGCCATCATGGAGGAGGCCTGCCGGGACCTTGGAATCTCCTTTTACGCCGAGTCAGCGCCCGACCCGCTCGGCGACGCCGGGGTGGCCGGCGCCCAGCAGTTCATCCTGGAGAAGATGCCCGTCTGGCTGAAGAAATACGGCAGGGATACGGCCTTTTTGTGTACCAACTACACTCACATCGAGCCCATGCTCATGCGGGTCATCGAGCAGGGGGGCTACGTGGTCGATCTGTTCTCTCCGATCATGGGGCTGCCCGGGGCGCTGGGAATAGACCTCTCGAAGGAGAAGGGAAACTGGCCCGCCATCCTGAAAAAGGTGGAGCGTTCCGTGGTGGAGGCCGGCGCCGGCGGGCGCATTGGGACGGGGGCGTTCTCCTACGACTACACGAACGTCGTCGCCCTGGCGGAGTTCGGGAAACGCTGCATCGAGGGCAAGGCACGCCTCGAAAGCCTGGCCGACCTGCGCGCATGTTACGAGCTTCACACCCCGGGCGCCCATTGGAGCGCCATACACTATGTCGATGCGGGGACAGGCCTTCGTCTGAAAAACGTGGTATTGGTCAACCAGGACATCTACATCCTGGGGCGCGGCTACTCCGGCATCACGGAGACGAGGGTGCCAGAAAAATATTTTCGGGTAGGGGCCTTCCCGGGGCTGCGCAGCGGCGCCAACGCGCAGCGGCGCTGAGACAAACGCCACGCCAGGCAATGGACAATGGTAAATGGTACACGGTATAACGAAGGAACATGTTGTGGGCGACTCGAGGGGAATCGGGGCAAAATGAACGAAAAGATGAGATAATAAGGGTGGGACGTCCTCCAACAAGGATGTTCAGGTCTTGCATACCTTAGGAGGCTTATCGCTCGATGAAAAACACATCCCGATATCCCTACGGCGGTACACCCCGGGATGCCGTCCCTCCCCGCCCAAAGACGAAAAAAAAGAAAAAAGGGATACGCTCGGTCCTGGGCACGCTGTTCTTGGTCCTTATTCTTCTCCTTCTGCTGCTGATCGGACTGGCGAGCGCCGGCGTTGCCTGGTACGTCGTCAAGATATCGGCGGACCTGCCCACGATGGTCGACGTCGCCAACCCCAAGAGCAGCGTGGCCTCCATCCTCTACGACCGCAACGACAAGGTGATCGCAAGGCTCTTCATCGAGAACCGAACCCCGCTTCCGCTGCACCGGATCTCGCCGTGGCTCGTCAAGGCCGTCCTCGCAGCCGAGGACTCCTCCTTCTATCAGCACGGCGGCATCCGCATCGGGTCGATCATGCGGGCCCTCTGGATCGACCTCGTGGAGAGGGGCAAGGTCCAGGGGGCGAGCACCATCACCCAGCAGCTCGCACGCAACCTCTTCCTGTCCCAAGAGAGGAGCATCGCCCGCAAGGCCAAGGAGATCATCATCGCCATGCGCATGGAGAAGCTCTATTCGAAGGACAAGCTCCTGGAGCTCTACCTCAACACCATCAACTTCGGGCGCGGGGCCTGGGGCGCGGAGACTGCCGCGCGCACCTACTTCGGGAAATCCGCGGCGGATCTGGACATCGCGCAGTCGTCCATCCTGGCCGGGCTCATCGCCAACCCGGGGCGCTACAACCCTCTGAGCAACCTCGACAACGCTAAAACCCGTCAGAATTACGTTCTGGGGCGTATGGAGGCCCTTGGCTGGATCGACACGGCCCAGCGGCAGCAGGCCTACGATGAGAAGCTGGAGTTCCGCAAGCTCGCCAATCGAATAGAGGAGTTCAACCGGGCCCCCTATTTCGTCTCGCACCTCCTGTTCAACGACCTCCTGCCCAAGTACGGCAAGGACACGGTCTACAGTGGGGGACTGAAGATCTACACCACCCTGGACATCGACCTCCAGATCAAGGCCCAGGAGGCCGTCCGCTCCCTCAAGGCGATGGGCGCCCTGGTCTGCATGACGTCCGAGACGGGGGAGGTCCTCGCACTCGTGGGCGGCAAGGACTTCAAGACGAGCAAGTTCAACCGTGCGACCCAGGCCTACCGCCAGCCCGGCTCCAGCTTCAAGCCCATCGTGTACGCGGCGGCACTGGAGGAGAACATCATGCCCAGCGACCACTTCATGGACGCACCCATCACCTTCGCCAACCGCGGGGGCCGGGGACGCAGCTGGTCCCCCAAGAACTCGAGCGGGCAGTACGCGGGCGAGGTCACCCTGCAGAAGGCGCTGACAAGCTCGTACAACACCGTGGCCGTCCGCGTCGCCGCCTATATCGGCACGGACCCCGTCGTGACCATGGCGCGGAACATGGGGATAGAATCGCGCTACCTCCCGAACGACCTCTCCGTCGCCCTCGGGGCGGCCAGCGTCACGCCCCTGGAGATGGCCGTGGCCTTCAACTGCTTCAACAACGGGGGCAAGCGGGTCGTCCCCCTCACGATACGCGAGATCCGCGGCCCCGACGACGAACTTTTGGAGTCACGCGAGCCTCAAGCCCTCCAGGCGATGAAGCCGGAGACCGCGTACGCGCTCCGTTCCATGCTGATGGACGTCGTCCGCGCAGGGACCGGTACGAGAGCCTCCGTCCCCAAGGTGGAGACGTTCGGCAAGACCGGGACCTCCAACGATTTCATCGACGCCTGGTTTGTCGGCGGGACCCCTGGGCTGACGACAGCCGTCTACGTAGGCAAGGACGACCACACCTCGATGGGCAGGGGAAGCGTGGGCGGCATCGCCGCAGCCCCGGCCTGGAAGACGTTCATGGAGTACGCCGTGAAAAAGCAGGGCACTCCGGCGAAATTCACTCCGCCCCCGGCATGGGTGGAGACCGAGGGAGTCACAATTTGCCGGACGACGGGCTACCGCACCGCGTCGGGTTGTCCCGGCGTCCCCCTGTACCTGCCGATAGGAAAGGCCCCGAGCGCAAGGTGTCCCCTTCATGGGGGCGGCTATGCCGAGGCTGAGGAGGACCCGACGGGGCCCAGGCTTTTCCTGATAGAGCAGGATAACGACCTCGTCCCAGAACAGCCTGAATACCCGTCCGCTCCGCCGCGGCAGACGCCCTCGATCGCCCCCGAGAGTATCCCCGACGGGCCTGCGCCTTATCGCCAGGACCCCAGTCCGGCGGACGAGATAGAGAGCCGATATCAGAAGCTTCTCAAGGAATATGGAATAGAATGACAAAAACCTGTAAGCAAACATGCAAGGAGGAGAGTTGAACATGAGCGCAAAACGCATCATCGTCATCGGCGCGGGCCCAGGGGGCTACGTCGCCGCCGTCCACGCCGCCCACCTGGGCGCCTCGGTCACCCTGATCGAGAAAAAGGCCATCGGGGGGACGTGCCTCAACGTCGGGTGCATCCCGACCAAGGTCCTGCTCCATACGGCGGAGCTCCTGAACGAGCTCAAGTCCGAGGCGAAGAGGATCGGTGTGCTGGCCGACAACCCCAGGCTGGACTGGAACGCCCTGATGAAGCGAAAGGCACTGACCGTCTCGCGCCTCTCCAAGGGGACCCTGGACCTCGTGAAGGGGAACGGGGTCGAGTACGTGGAGGGACATGCCACCCTCAAGGGGCCCAGGTCCGTGGAGGTGAACGGCAAGGTCTACGAGGCCGACGCCATCCTCGTCGCGACGGGTTCCGTCCCCGACGTTCCGGACATCCCAGGCTACGACCTGGAGGGGGTCATCACGAGTGACGACG
>CAJPSE010000061.1 GCA_905373185.1 uncultured Fretibacterium sp. | reverse complement strand
GGTCCGACCACACCACCAGGGTCGGACGCAGCCAGGCCCCCGCAGCCTCCTGAAGCTCCGGAGCGACGGCACTGTTCTCCATGACGACGGCATCCGTGCCCCGTGGGACCTGCGCGAGCCACCAGCGCATCTCCTGGACGTGAGCCGGCGCGGTGCGGCGGATCGTCCGGCAGCCCGATGGGGTCAGCTCGCGCGGGAGGACCCCCGTGATGCGCGCACGGGACTCGAGGCCGCACGCAAGGAGCCCCGCGTGCAGCAGACGGACGAGACTGCTCTTGCCCCGCGTCCCCGTGACGAGGATGCGCAGCGGAACGGAACTGGGATCGAACGACGTGGACAATGGACAGCCTCCCCATCCTGAATTGCGGAGTGCGGACACGAACGGCCCCGGAACGCCCGTCCATTGTACTCCGTTTTCGAAAGGGGAGCCGTAACGGCTCGAAAAAGTTTCGGCGTCGGGGAGTTCTACGGACGGCAGGCGGGACGGCTTTATGCTATGCTTTTTGGGACATCTTTTTGGTATACATTGGTACATATTGAAGGGCAAGGAGTGTTATTCATGATTATCAACGTGAACGAATTGGCGTCCCTGTTCTCGGACATCGGCAGCTGGATCGGCGTTCTGCTCATCGTGCTGCTGATCCTGTCCTCGTCCGTCAGGATCGTGCCGGAGTACAAGCGGCTGGTCATCTTCCGGCTCGGGCGACTGGCCGGCAGCCGCGGGCCCGGCATCGTCTTCCTCATCCCGATCATCGACCGCCCCGTAAGCGTGGACCTGCGCATCCTGACCATGGACGTTCCCGTCCAGGAGGTCATCACCAAGGACAACGTGCCCATCAAGGTCAACGCGGTGGTCTACTTCCGGGTTCTGGACCCGTCCCACTCCGTCGTCGAGGTCGAGAACTACGTCCTGGCCACCAGCCAGCTGGCTCAGACCACGCTGCGCTCCGTCGTCGGGTCCGTGGAGCTGGACGAGGTGCTCTCCTCCCGCGAGAAGATCAACCACGAGCTCCAGAAGATCATCGACGAGCGCACCGACCCCTGGGGCATCAAGGTGAGCGCCGTCGAGGTCAAGGAGCTGGAGCTGCCCGAGGGCATGAAGCGCGCCATGGCCCGCCAGGCGGAGGCCGAGCGCGAGCGGCGCGCCAAGATCATCGCCGCCGAGGGCGAGCTCCAGGCCGCCGCAAAGCTCTCCGAGGCCGCCAGGCAGATGGAGGTCTCGCCCGTCACCCTGCAGCTCCGCTACCTCCAGACCATCCGGGAAATAGGCGCCGAGAAGAGCTCGACCACGTTCTTCCCCATCCCCATCGACCTGGTGCGTCCGTTCGTCGAACGGGCCTTCGGCGGCGCCCAGGACAATCGCCCACCGGAAGCGCCGCGCAGCGACGCCTGATGTGTCCGTGCGAAGAACCCCTGACCATGAAATAGTATTGACGGCCGGACCGTCAGCGAATCCCTGAAGGCGAGATCTGCCGCAAACCTGCGGTCCGGTTGTTTTTACCAAATGTCGAATGAATGGAGGAGTCTTTTACGGGGCTGGATTCTCAAGCCAAATGCAACAGGCAAATTGAAAAAAGCCTCATTCGGGGTACGAAAGCCGAGGCACTTTCTTGGACGGTTGTTCAGGCGTTTTACAATCCGCGGAACATCGTCGTTCCGAACCTCTCGGAAGTCGATCCTCTTGAGCAAACAACGCACGAATGAGTCCATTCGTGTCGATAAAGAATGCGACCCGACGCGGTATATCCCGCTTTAGTACGCCCCGCCTTTTGGGCGTTTGGACACAGCTCACCTTGTTTCCTGATCTTCTGCTTATCTCGTTTGTACCACGTTCCCAGGGTCTGTGGGGTTTGACCCCGCGCCGGTAACTACTTCATTTCTTTCCACTCGAGAATATATTTCACTTCCAGTTTATAAGGCCACAGGGCAAGCAAAGCATTGACAACTCCCTCGATCCACTGTTCTTCTTGAGGCAACAAATAAGCAAATTCAATCGCCGCCAAAGACTTGTATTTTCCCTTACAATAGGGTAAAAATATTATTGCTCCCAGTTTTTGATGAATTATCTCTCCCAAAGGATCACGATACATTTGCACCCTAATCTGTTTAATCTCCGTCATAGGGATCTCGGAAACAAAAAGATTGCCTGTCCTCAATACCTTCTGATTTAGGTCGAGCTCCAGAGCAGGAGTTATTCTCATTACGGAAACACACAATTGAAGGAGAAAAGTCCAAAAGCATAAAATCAGTCCGCAAAGACGCCAACGAACATCGGGCTGAAAAATAAGAAACAGGGTCATTCCTTTGAAAAAAAGATCTCCCAACGGGAATCCACGTGCTGCAGAGCTCCTGTATTCCTGCCAAAAACTCGGACGGTATCTCATAACATCATCCCGATAATAGAATCCCCGAGTAAAAATATTGGTCGAAATAGGTGTCCCCAGCGGAAGCTTCGCCATCCATTCCTCTCGTGTTCGATACCGATAACCTCTTTCGCCCTCTTTTTCTCCATTGCTCCTCGATAAATCGTCATTCACCGTCTCCTCGGATTTTTCAACCATTTCTTTTCCAGCGACATTTGGCTCCAATCCAAAGTTACGGTCTCTCGATATCATCAAGGAACCTGGGTCCATATCCTGGTTTCCCCAGAGCGTTATGGAAATCAGCTCAGGCCACAGGGCAGCCAAAGATTTGCAGATTACCTCTGCAAGCCTCTTCTCATGAGGCAACAGGTAAACGAACGGCATCTCCTTGAAAGCCATATCCTTATCACGATACCTCAAAACAACTTGCGCCCCACGAGAACGAGCATACCAAGGCCCTTCAGCTATAGATTGTATCTCCTCAAAAAACGTCATCGGCACGCTTAAAGGCCTGATATATCCAAAGTAAATCATTTTTTTGTTCAGGTCCAGTTCTACAGGAGAAGGAAACTTCATTCGTAACGCGGTCATCACAAGCTGAGGCAAAAAAACAAAAGAAGACATCGTCCATCCCAGCAGATTCAAAACAGACCCAATCGGAAAAAAACCGATCAAACACAGACATAAAGCCTTCGTAGAAACATCCAACCACCCAAGACCTGCGATATAAGGAATTTCCCATATTCTCATGATCCCGGGCCGGTACACAATTCCCCTTCGATTATAGAAAAATCCTCTTGAGAATATCCATTTCGAGACAGGAGCAGTCTTCGGGAGCTTCGCCAACAGTTTATCTCCCGTCAAATAATTAAATTCCTTGCTGTCCCTCAAAAAAGTTCCATATTTTTCATATATTCTGCGTTCATCCTCCGGAGTCACAAGAGACATTTTTATTCCTCCATCCCTTTGCACTTCACGGCAAAATGAATGTGTTATATCGTGTCTTTATGCGTATTTCTTGCGTTTACCGTTCCGTCCGTCCATCCATTGTCCCGATAATTCCCAAGTCAAACGGACATGAATGCCTGTTTCTGTCTTGATGTCCAGCTGCCTTCTTGCCCTTATCCCGGCATTGAGCCTATCACTTATC
The DNA here is from genome assembly GCA_905373185.1 of uncultured Fretibacterium sp. Lineage (GTDB taxonomy): Bacteria > Synergistota > Synergistia > Synergistales > Aminobacteriaceae > CAJPSE01. Next base: position 5,272 of record CAJPSE010000061.1, on the reverse strand, counting down.
ATAATAATAGTCCCCACGTCGCGGAGGCGGGAACCGCCTTTCATGCCCGCCGGTGCGGAATGGTACAAATGCGTTCGGCCCTATCGCACCTTTTGTTTAGACTTGGGCTGTCGCAGCCTCTCGGCAGTTTCGGACTGGAGTTGGGCAAGCCGCGCGTCCTTCTTTAAATGAGGGGAGAGCGCACTCAGCGCGGCAATCCCGTTGTAAAGCCCCTGCAATTCTTTTCGGCTGCGTGCATCGTAATGCTCGGCCAGCCCCCGGGCAATTCGGATCTGGCGCTGTTCCTCCGACTCCCAGGAGGGCAGAAGGTTTCCGCTTGTTCCATCAAGGACTTCTTTCCAGATCCGGCTCGTTTTCGTGTAGGCTTCGCCGTAACGTTTTGCGGATGCCTTATCCCCCTTACAGGCGCAGAAAAAGGTCATCCGCATTGCGGCGTCGATCCAAGTGGGCATGGAATACATTCCAAAAAAACCGGACTCTTTGATTAAGTCCTCGATGCGTCGATAGAGCTTGGTTGCGGTCTCCATCCGGCCAGCCCTTCCATAAGCGGCGAGCAAATCCCCGGCAGCCTCGGCCTCGATTCCCAGCAGTTCGATCTTATGCAGCATCGGGTCTCCCCGCCAATCTCGCGTCGAACCACTTCGGTCCTGAAGCCACCGCAGCTCGTCGTACCAATTCTGAGCACCATTCAAGTCCCCAGACGCAAGATATCCTCTCAGAATCTGCCGCGCCGCTGTCATGGCATGCTTCATCGCCGTCGGCTCCTCCAGCGAAGTTGCCGAAAGCCCCTCCCTTATCCTCCGTTCATAGAGTTCTTTCGCCGCATCGAGGTCCCCCACATCGACGTCGCCGGAGATCATGAGGACCAGCCCTTCCTCCCGATCCTTAGTCACCAGGGAACGGATTCTCTCGCTTTGGGAGGGTCGGATGAAACGCTCGGACAGGGAATAGAATTTTTCGAAAAACTGCAGGGCTCCCGACATATCCAAGGCTTCGACTCGGGCGGTCACCAATGTTTTGAGCGCGGAGAGCTGCCAACGTGCCAAGTCCTCCCAAAGACGTTCCTCCCCCTTCTCCGTGCCGTCCGACTCCGACGAAAGGGCAAGCAGTCTGCTGCAAGTCTCTTTGGCCTTATCCCAATCCTCACCCAAATATAAATACATGGAAACCAGCTTGGCCAGGGTCTTGGCCCGCATTTTAAGATAATCCTCAATGGTGGGGAAGGACCTGACCAAGTCTGCGGCATCGCGAAGCAGGGCATCCGCCATTAAGAAACTATCCGACCTTACGCAGTACCAGGCCCCCCACACCGCTGCGATCAGGTGTTCCTGAGCCGATTTCGGATCGTCCGGATATGCCGTCCGCAGATCCTGAAGGCGCCGATAAATTCGTTCCCCTTCGTCGAAGCGTGTATGCTCCAGAAAACCCAAGGTCGCCTCCCGCAGTCCAGCGACACCGATGCGGAAGGTATGAATATCCATCTTAAAATCACGCCTCAGGACATCCGCCTGCTCGATGTACGCAAGCGCATCGTCAAGCCTGTTCGGTTCCTGCAGGTAGTAGAGCATAAGATAAGCGCCCTGGAGCTTCCTTCTCTCTATTCTGTATTGTCCGGAGAGGGGCTCGGCGATTTCCAGCGCCGTACGATACGTCTCCTGGGCTCCATCGATATCCCCGCTTTTCCCCTGGGCAATCAACAGATCCAGTGCAACATCCATCTGCTTGTCCGTCAAGGCGATGTCCATGGAAAATCTTCTGTTGAGCTCCGCCAGCTTTCCGTAACATTCCTCTGCCGCCTCGATTCCCCTGTCTTTCAGAACCGAGCGTACCTCCAAGGCCAGACGATACGCCTCATCAAGCGCAGCCTTTTGGTCCCCGAAAAACAGACGACATTGCAGAACACAATTTTGAACCCGAGGGAAACTCTCCAGATACCCGCCTTCATGAAGCCGGAACGTACCGAACGCCAACACGCAAAGGAAAAGGAACGTCCAGAAAAGCTTTCTCCTCCAACTCATGTTCTCACCTCCAAATCGGCTTCAACCCGAGGCCCCCTCACCGAAAGTACTCGAACAGATAGCCCAGGGAGATGTCCTCTACCCGGGCCTGGTGGAAGCGGTCGTAGAGGCGCCGTTTTCCCTCCTCGAGCGCGGGGGAACGGATGCCCGTACTGATGGAGACGGAGGCCTCGATGTAGGCGGCCAGTTTGTCGCATATCTCGATGATGTGCCCATCCAGGGGGTTGTAGCAGTCCCGATCCAGCTCCCGGGGGATGTCCCCGGCGTGCCGCTGCACGGGGTCGATCTGCCCCTCCTGCCAGGTCTTGTTCGTGAACTCCTCCTCCGTGTACCAGCGCAGCTCCCGGCGCCACCCCTCGGGCAGGAGGGGGAAGATGCGCTCCTCCATCGCCTCCCTCTCGTAGCGTCGGATCATCTCGTCCAGGCCCTCGACGGACGCCTTGACGGGGGAGATGATGTCCCGCGTCAGCACCTCGGGAAGGTCGTGGAAGAGCCCCCCGAAGAAGTTGTTGTAGAGACGTCTGGGACAGACCTCGACCTCGTGCGAGACCATCCAGGACACGAGGGCGACGAAGAGGAGGTGCCCCAGGACCGAGGTCTGCGGGATCCGCGGGGTCTGAGCCCAGCGCCTCTGGAAGGTCAGCTGCCCCACCAGCGATATGAACCCCCAGAGCCTGGAGTCCGCGGGGCTCTCCAGGATATCCCGCGCGGCGGGCAGGTCGATCCGGGATATCTGCTCGTCTATTTCCCGCCGCGTCTGGTCCACTCCGTACATGTCGGCGCTCCAGTGCAGAATGAAGCTAAACTCCCATTTGGTGGCGATGTAATGCGCCGCGCGCAGGATGCTCCGCTCCAGCCCCTCGGGTTCCGCACGGTGATAGGCGCGGAAGCGCCGGGCCACCTCGGGCGAGAAGGCCGTCAGATCGGGCTCCAGCCTCCTGCAGACCCACTCCCCCATCTGCTCGCGCGTGGCGCGGTCCTGCATCAGCTTGTGGAACACGGGAGGACGGATGTCCGTGACGACGACACGGTACAGGAACTCGAAGATCCCTCCCTCGATCAGGGCGTTCCAGTCCACGGCACGCCCCGCATCCTCCTCGGCCCTGCCCAGGACCCAGGCGGCGACCATCTTGTGGGCCTGCTTGCCCAGCTCGGTGAAGACGGCCGGATGCGGATGGTCGTTCCACCGCTCGATGCTCGCCGCTGCAAAGATATGCTCCAGGAGCGGGCGCGTGATCATGCCCGCGCCTCCGCCCCCGCATCGTGGATCTGGCGGACGATGCGGGCCGCCAGATAGCCGGCGCTCAGGCCGTTGTCGATATTCACGACGCTCACGCCCATGGCGCAGGAGTTCAGCATGGTCAGCAGAGGCGCGATTCCGCCCAGGTTGGCCCCGTAGCCCGTGCTGGTGGGCACGGCGACCACCGGGCAGCGCACCAGCCCCGCGACGACCGTCGGAAGCGCCCCATCCATCCCCGCGACGGCGACGATGGCACGGGCCGACCGCAGCACGTCCAGATGCGCGAGCAGACGATGCAGGCCCGCGACCCCCACGTCGTAGAGACGCGTCACGTCGCAGCCCATGTACTCGGCGGTCAGCGCCGCCTCCTCCGCCACGGGCACGTCGCTGCTGCCCGCGGTGACGACGGCGACGCCCGCGTAGTGCTCGGACGGCCTGCGCCTCACCCCGGAGAGACGCGCCACGCCGTGGTGGACGGCATCCGGAAGCTCCACGGCGATCACGGCGTGCTGCTCGGGCGTGATGCGCGAGAACAGCACGTTCTCGGAGCTCCCCGCAAACGCGCGGGCGATGGTCCGAAGCTGCTCGTCGCTCTTGCCGGGACAGTAGACGATCTCGGAGAATCCGGTCCGCACCGGACGGTCCGTGTCCAGCTTGACCTCCTCCCCAAGCCTGCTGAAGGTCCGTTCCGCCGCCGCCCCAAAAGAGCCGTCGTCCCCAACCCTCCGATTTCGCTCCCCGCCGTTCCGATGCTCATCCATTAAGAAAACCCCTCGCCGTAAAAACGAAAACGATAAAACTCGGGGCATCGCCCCGAACCCCACCAAAGGGACTCGTCCCTTTGGAATTCCATCCGAATAACGCGTCCTCACCCTGCGGACGCCCGGCCCGGGTGAAGGGCCAGGTGGGCCTCCTTGACCAGCGTTCCGATATCGACGGAGAACTCCCGGGCCTCCCGGGTCAGCCAGCAGAGGAACTCCATGTTCCCCTCGGGGCCCAGGATGGGGGACCAGGTCAGGTCCGCGACAAAAAAACGAGTACGCCGCGCGATGAAGTTCGTCACCTCGTCCAGGACCGCGGCATGGACCGCGGGGTCCCGCACCACGCCGCCCCGCCCCAGACGCTCGCGGCCCGCCTCGAACTGAGGCTTGACGAGGACCAGGGCCGACCCGTCCGCGGACAGGAACGCATCGATCGCCGGAAGGATGAGGGTCAGGGAGATGAAGGAGGCGTCGCAGACGGCGAGGCTGACCGGCTCGTCGAAGTCGGCGGAGGTCAGGTTCCGGGCGTTCGTCCGGTCCATGACGGCGACGCGGGGGTCGGAGGCCAGGCGCCAAAGCATCTGACCATACCCGACGTCCACGGCGTAGACCCTCCGTGCTCCACGATTCAGCAGGACGTCCGTGAACCCTCCGGTGGAGGCGCCGATGTCGGCGCAAACGCGGCCGTCCGCATCCAGAGGAAAGACCTCGAAGGCCCTCAGCAGCTTGTGGGCGCCGCGGCTGGCCCAGCGCCGCCCCTCCTCCACCTCCAGACGGCACTCCGGGGACAGGGGGGTCCCCGCCTTGGTCACGACCGCGCCGTCGGCCCGAACCTTCCCCGCCATGATCAGCGCCTGAGCGCGGCTTCGGGTCTCGGCCAGGCCGCGGTCCACCAGCAGCTTGTCCAGGCGTTCCCTTCGGGGCATCCTCTCGTGCCGCGCCCTCAGGCCGTGTGGGCCCGCACGGGCAGGGCCGCCCGGCACTCCGACAGGATGTTCTCCGCCGTCAGGCCGTAGAGCTCCCTCTGTTCCGGGATCGTCGCGTGCGGGACACAGACGTCGGGGACCCCGAAGCGCCGCAGGAGCGTCGGGTACCCGCCCTCCGCGATCCTCGCCGCTACCGCCTCGCCAACCCCTCCGTCAAGATAGTTCTCCTCCGCCACCGCCACCAGCGGATAGCGCCGCAGGGCCTCGTCCAGGAACTCCGTGTCCAGCGGCTTGAGCCGCCGGATATCGAACACGGCGGGCTCGGGA
>CAJPSE010000060.1 GCA_905373185.1 uncultured Fretibacterium sp. | reverse complement strand
TCCCCAGGGGTTCCGTGGCCTCGAGGACCAGGAAATAGCGTATCTCGGCCCCGGCCGCCACGCGGCGCCTCGCCTCGAACTCCAGGATGCGGTCGTGGCCGATCTGCTGGACGGCGATGAGGTCCCCCTTGACGAAGCGGCTCCGGAGCGCCTCGACGAGGGGTGTCCTGGTCGGGGCGCCCTTCCGCAGCGCCGAGACCGAGCCGCCGTCGGCCAGGCAGCAGCCTCCGGTCCCGGAACCCCACGAGAACAGGAGCCACAGGTCGTCGTGGCCCAGTTTCAGGGCGACCCAGGAGTCCCCGCCCTCGGCCTTGTGGATGCGCCAGGGCAGCCGGCCGGACAGGGCGGCCCGAAGCCCGCGGACGAACTCGGGGCCCAGCGTCATGATAGAGGGGCCCCGGGGCCGTCGAGATCGAGGGATTGGTCTTGCAAGCGGGGATCGGTCATCTTGTGCCTCCGTCCGTGATTCTATCCGTTTCTCCGTGGCGGTACCCTTTGACGGGCAGGATATGACGGCGACAATCATAACATTTTTCGTTCGGGATGTCCCCGCGGAGCTCATTTCATGGTATCCTTATACGAGCTTTTGGGTAAAAATACGTTATACTTAAGCGTCAATATTGCGGGGCCCCTTGAATTGGACGCGGGCTTTTCATGGTAAGAAGCATAAAATAAGTTCTGGTGTAAGAACATTTGATGTTCCTCGATCGTGTTCCCGTGCGGGGGCGTTTGTGCCGGCGCGGGAGCGGGGCCAGATTTCCTGATTTGGGAGGGGCTTTATTTTGGACCGCTTGATGCTGGACATGACTCGATTGGCGATTCGGAAAGCGGAGAATACCGCGGCGGCGGACACGGTACGCGTCGGAGACGGAAGGGAACCCGAACGATCGGCTGCCGCCGGTTTGTCCTTCGAGGAGCTGCTTTCCTCATCCATGAAGGAGGTCAATGCCCTTCAGCTCGAGGCCGACGACAAGATGCGCAGGCTCGCGACGGGGGACGTCGAGGATATCTCCGAGGTCGTCATGGCCTCGTCCCGGGCAGAGGTCGCCTTGAAGCTGATGATGGAGCTGCGCAACAAACTCGTGGATGCCTATCAGGCTTTGTCGCGTATCGCCGGCTGAGCTCTGAGGAATGATGGATAGCCTCAAACGCTGGTTCGCGGCCTTTCTTCTCTTCTGGGCCTCGCTGAAGCTGTGGCAGCGTATCTCCCTGTTCCTTGCGGCGTTTCTGGTCATTGCCGCAATCCTTCTTCTCGTCCTCTGGGGAGGGAGAACGTCCTACGAACCCCTCTTCGCCGGGCTGGAGGTGGAGGATCAGGCTGCGATCGTCTCCTACCTGCGAGAGAACAATCTCCCCTATCGTCTGGACCCGTCGGCCAACGCCATCCTCATGCCCAGGGGCCAGGTTTACGAGACGCGCCTCTCCCTCGCGCAGGAGGGGCTGCCCAAGGGGGGGAGCAAGGGCTTCGAGCTCTTCGACAACGCCTCGATGGGGCTCAGCGAATTTCAGCAGCGCATCACCTACGTCAGGGCCGTCGAGGGGGAGCTGGAGCGCACCATCGCGCAGATGGATACCGTCGACTCCGCGAGGGTCAGCGTCGTCATCCCGGAGCAGCGCCTGTTCCTCGAGCAGCAGAAGCCCTCGACCGCGTCGGTGTTGCTGCGGCTGCGTCCGGGGACGACCCTGGGACAGAATCAAGTCAAGTCGATAATCCACCTGGTCTCCCACAGCGTGGACGGCCTCCAGCCGGAGGACGTCACCGTCGTTGACACGGGGGGGCGCATCCTCTCGGATATGATCGCCGATTCCATGATCATCTACCCGCCCGATGGGCGCAGCACCGTGACCTCGGTCCAGCGGGAGCTGGAGCGTCAGCGCGAGCGTGAGCTCGAGTCGAAGGCGCGCTTGATGCTCGAACAGGTGTTCGGCCCCGGTAAGGTGGTTGTGAGGGTCAAGGTCGACCTCGATTTCGACAAACGCTCCCGTTCCCTCGTCGAGTACACGCCCAACCCCGAGACGGGGCAGGGGATCCCGCGGAGCAATCAGCGGGAGGAGGAGAGCTATAACGGGCAGGGACAGCCGGTGGGGAGCAACCCCGGGACCACGACCAACATCCCCGGCTATGCTATCAACACCCAGAACGTGAACAGCGAGTACAACAAGGGGACCTCGACGACCAACTACGAGATCACCACGCGCAAGAGCGACGAGGTGGTCACACCCGGAGGAGTCCGGCGCCTGACGGCCTCGGTTCTGGTGGATGGGGACCTCGATGAGGCCCGGCTCGGAGAGCTGCGAGAGGTCGTCTCCTCCGCCATCGGGTACAGCGAGGCGCGGGGCGACAGCCTGGTCGTCAAGGGGATGAAGTTCTCCACGTCGTTTGCCGATTCCCTCGCCGAGGAGCTGCGGCAGGAACGGATGACACGCATCATCGTGGGTGTGGTCATCGCCTTGGTCATGTTGCTTCTGGCCGCGGGGGCCGCGGCCTGGTGGCTCCGTCGCCGGAGGGCCCGCATGGCGGCGGTCGTCTTGGAGGAGGAGGGCGGCAAGCATGTGCCCACGATTCAGGAGATGCTGACCTCCCCCGACCTCCTGGCGTTTCAGGGGGAGCTGGCCGTGCTGGAGGAGCAGCTGAAGGTCTACGCCAAAAACAACCCCGGAGAAGTGGCCAACCTCGTCAACGAGTGGCTCTCCTCCGACGGTTAGCCGAGATACAGGTAAAGGAGCCCGTTCATGGCTAAGTCGAACAGCTCGGTATCCAACAGGGAGAAGATCGCGGTCCTCATGGTGGCACTGGGAAACGACATCGCCGCCGAGGTCTACAAAAAACTGGACGATACCGCTATCGAACTGATCACGCTCGAGGTGGCCAACCTGCGCAAGGTGACGCCCGAGCTCAAGCTCGAGGTCCTGAAGGAGGCGCAGGAGGTCCTGATGGCCCGGGAGTTTATGGCCCGTGGGGGGGTGGACTACGCGCGCGATGTCCTGGAGCGCGCACTGGGGCCGGAGAGGGCGCAGAACCTTCTGGCGCGGATCACGGCGAGCCTCCAGGTCCGGCCGTTCGACTTCATGCGCCACACCGACCCGCAACAGGTCCTGGGCTTCATCCAGGGCGAGCATCCTCAGACGATCGCCCTGATCCTGTCGTACCTGGAGGCGCCTCAGGCCGCCATGATCCTCAGCGGCCTGCCGGCGATCATGCAGGCCGAGGTGGCCAAGCGCATCGCCCGGATGGACCGCATCACTCCCGAGGTGCTTCGGGAGGTGGAACGGGTGCTGGAGCGCAAGCTGAGCACGGTCATGGGGCAGGACTTCACGATGGCCGGAGGCATCGACGCGGTGGTCGCTATCGTGAACAGCGCCGACCGGACCACGGAGCGCAACATCATGGAGCATCTGGAGGAGAACGATCCCGAGCTGGCGGAGGAGATCAAGAAGCGCCTCTTCGTATTCGAGGACATCATTCGCCTGGACGATCGCTCGCTGCAGCGCGTCCTGCGCGAGGTCGACATGAAGGAGCTGGGGCTGGCCCTCAAGGGCGCGACCGAGGAGCTTCGGACGAAGTTCTTCAAGAATATGTCCAAGCGTGCGGCGGAGATGCTGCAGGAGGACATGGACTACATGGGCCCGGTCCGCGTCAAGGACGTGGAGGAATCCCAGCAGAAGGTCGTCAACATCGTCAGGGGCCTGGAGGAGCAGGGCGAGATCGTCATAGCCTCGGGCGGAGAGGACGAGCTCGTTGTCTAGCGTCCGCCAGAGGGTCCTGCGCACAGTTCGTCTGCTGCCTGAGGCCGTCAAGATTGGCATGGAGTCCGAGGCTGCTCTTTCCCTGGAAGAGGGGGAAGAGCAGCGTTCCAATGAGGGGGAAGCCGTCCCCGAGGCCCCGGTTCCGGGGGCGCGGGACGAGAGTGAAGAGCTTCGGGAGCAGATAGGGGACCTGCGCCAGCGTCTGGACGACGCGGAGAGGCGCAATGCGGACCTGTCCCGTGAGAAGGTAGAGCTGGAGGCGGAGGCGGAACGTCTCCGCCTGGATTATGCGGAGAGGGAGCGGGCCCTGGAGTCGCGCGTGCAGGGCGAGGGGGAACGCGCGCGCGAGGAGGGGCGCCTTCAGGGCGAGGCCGAGGGACGGGAGTCCGGCCATGCCGAGGGGCTCAGGACGGCCAAGGTCGAGGTGGAGGCCCTTTACCTCAAGAAGCTGGGGGGGCTCGTCTCCTTGCTGGAGTCCATCGCGGCCCGCCTGGAGGAGGATTTTTCCGAGCTGGCCGCGCTGAACCAGCCCCGGATGCTGCGGCTCTGGTTCGACATGCTGGGGCGTATGCTGAAGCGGGAGGTCGAGCTGAAGCCGGACGCGGTCCTGCCCGTGCTGGCCGACATCCTGACGCGCCTCAGCGACAAGAATAGTGTGGTGATCTACGTATCGCCCGAGGATATCGCCCTCCTCCAGAACAGCCTGGATCGGGAGTTCGAGGAGGTGCTGCGCGGCGTGCGCCACCTGGAGCTGAAGCCGGATGCCAGCGTTGACCGCGGAAGCTGCATCGTGGAGACCGGCCTTGGGGTTTACGACGCTCGCTGGCGCACCCAGATAGAGCAGATAGAGTCCTCGATCGAAAAACTGTTCCAGAAGCTGGGCAAGCCGGCCAGGAGGCCCTCGGCCCGTCGGAGGAAGGAAGGGGAAACGGAGGGCGAAGTGGAAGCGGCGCCCTCCCCGCAGTCGGCGGGGACGCGGAAGCGTAGGGCCGGGACCCGAAGGGCCGCGGCCGATGACGTGTCGGACAAGGTGCCGGACGAGGGGGCACCGGAGTGACGCAGCCGGGCCTGTTCGCCATCCTGGAGGCCGAGCTGGAGCAGCTCCCCCTGGTCAAGATCAACGGAAGGGTCGCACAGGTCGTGGGGCTGGTCGCGGAGTCCCAGGGGCCTGACGTCCGCGTGGGGGACCTGTGCCGCATCTGTTTCCGGGACGGCTCGCACGGCCTGGACGCGGAGGTCGTCGGGTTCCGGGACGACCGGGTGCTCTTGATGCCTCTGGGGGACCTGCGCGAGGTTGGGCCGGGGTGCGACGTGATCTCGACGAATCATCCCCTGGAGGTTGGGGTCGGGGAGGCCCTGCTGGGCCGCATCCTGGACGGCTTGGGGGAGCCCATGGACGACAGGGGGCCCCTGGCAGCCACGGATTTTTATCCCCTGTACGCGGAACCACCGCACCCCCTGAGGCGTCAGATGGTGGAGCGTCCCCTGTCCGTGGGGGTGCGCGTCGTCGATGGGATGCTGACCCTCGGGACGGGGCAGAGGATTGGGATCTTCGCGGGGTCCGGGGTTGGCAAGAGCACGCTCCTGGGGATGATGGCCCGGTACACCACGGCGGACGTCAACGTCATCTCCCTGGTGGGCGAGCGTGGACGCGAGGTGCGGGAGTTCATCGAACGGGACCTGGGGCCGGAGGGCCTCGCGCGCTCCGTCCTGATTATCGCGACCTCGGACCAGCCGCCCTTGATACGCCTTAAGGCGGCGCTGACCGCGACCGCCGTGGCGGAGTACTTCCGGGACCAGGGCAGGGACGTCCTGCTGATGATGGACTCGGTGACCCGCGTCGCCCGGGCGCAGAGGGAGATCGGCCTGGCGATCGGCGAACCCCCGGCCACGCGGGGCTACACGCCCTCGGTGTTCGAGATGCTGCCCCGCCTGCTGGAGCGGGCCGGGGCGGGCGAGAGGGGCAGCATCACCGGCATCTACACCGTGTTGGTCGAGGGCGACGACATGAACGAGCCCGTTGCGGACACGGTGAGGGGCGTCCTGGATGGGCACATCGTCCTGTCCCGCAAGATCGCGTCCCGAAATTTTTATCCGGCCGTCAGCGTGCTGGAGAGCGTCAGCCGCGTCATGCCGGCTATCGTCTCCCCGGAGCACCTGGCGGCCGCTGGACGCATCCGGGACCTGCTGGCCACCTACGCGGAGTCTGAGGACCTGATCAACATCGGGGCCTACAAGGCGGGGTCCAATGCGCGGGTGGACTGGGCGCTCTCGCACCTGGACAGCGTGCGCGCCTTTCTGGAGCAGCGCGTGGACGAGAGCTCCTCGTTCGAGGAGACGGACAGACGGATGCTGGCTTTGGCCCCGCAGCCGTGATTCCAATCCTCAATCACTCGTATACTTTGTTGTTTTTGCTCGCCTTGCTCGACGTACTTTTTTGTACGCCTTTGCGTCGGCTTGCAAAAGCCGCCTCGTCTACGAATGATTGAGAATATGGAATCGGACGTTTTTCATTTTGGAGGTTTGGCCGCCGTGCATCAGCGTATTCGAAGGTTCAGCCGTATCCTGAAGCTGAGGGAGGACGACAGGCGATCCGAGCAGGCCCTTTTGGCGGCGGAGCGCCGTGAGGAGAAGGACGTCATGGACCGGCTCTTCTCCCTGGAGGGAGAGAAGTCGAAGGCCGTGGAGGATTTCTGCGGCTGCGGCTGTGGTGGGAACACGGCGTCCTGCTCGGAGCTCTGGTTCCGCCGGCAGTTCATCGATTCGATCGAGGACCGCATCCACGAGGGCCGGGACTCCCTGCAGGATGTCCGCCAGAGGATTGCGGGGACAGAGGCGCGTTTGGTGGAGCGCCATCGGGACGTCCGCGTCATGGAGACCTACGTCGATCGGCTCAGGGCCGTCGATTTTCAAAACCGAATGGATACCGAACAGCTCGAGCTGGACGACGTGGCCATGGTGCGCTATTCGCGGATGAAAAAAGGAGCCGAGGCATGATACCGGAGATGACGAACATGAACCGGGCGCTGGGACGCATCGACGAGATCCTGCAGCGGTGCACTCCCTGGATGGAGAAAAGGGCCTCCGGGACGGAGCGCTTCGTTGATGTTCTGGACGAGGCCGTTAAAAAGGCCGGGACGCCTGCGGAACGGTCCCTCGATGGGCTCCGCAGGCTGGCCGGGCGCTGTGCGGAGGACTACAACATCGACGAGGAGCTCATCCGTGCCGTCATTCAGGTGGAGTCGGGCTGGAACCCCAAGGCGGTCTCCGCGAAGGGGGCCCGCGGCCTGATGCAGCTCATGCCAAGGACGGCGGATATGTTGGGTGTCGAGGACCCCTTCGACCCGGAACAGAACATCGAGGGCGGGGTAAAATACCTCTCCAGCCTGACCGATAAATACAATGGGGACGTTGAAAAAGCTCTGGCGGCCTACAATGCAGGGCCGAGCCGGGTCGATGCGGGGCAGGTCCCCGAGGCGGCCTCCCGTTACGTCAGGAACGTCATGGCCCTCTACCGCCGCTATAGGGAGGAAGATTAAAGATGGCCGAGGAACGTGTGGCGGACAGCACCAAGGAGCCTCAAACGGAGCAGGCGCCGGCCGCGGCCCCTAAGAAAAAAAAGAGGAAACGCAGCAAACTGGGCCTGTTGTTTTTGTTCCTCCTCCTGGCCCTGGGTGTTGCGGCGGGTCTTCACTTCAGCGGGATCTGGGACGGCCGCCCTCTCTTCTGGAGCGTGGTCCCGAGGATCCCCTATGTGGGCCCCCCCCTGGCGCAGCTCTTCGAAGTCCCCGAGCGATATACCCTGACGACGGAAGAACGGCGCCGTCTGGAGCTCGAGGAGTGGCAGCGGCGCCTTGACGAGCAGGAACGTGGGGTTCTGAGCACGAAGGCCGGGTTGGAGGTCCTCTCGGACGATCTCGGCAGACGTGCGGAGGTCCTGGACGAGCAGGCGCGCCTGCTTTCGGAGTCGAGTGCCGACCGCTCGGGGAGCGAGGCGACCGAGGACGAAAAACGTCTGATCGACCAGGTGGCCAAGACCTATCAGGACATGTCCGCGCGCAATGCGGCGCAGATAGTGGAGCAGCTTCGGGAGGGGCTCGCGGTGGACCTGCTGAAAAAACTGCCGGTGGACGCCCGTGCCTCGATCCTGGGCAAAATGAAGCCCCAGAGGGCCGCGAGGCTTACGGAATTGATGTCTGGCCGGGGGCGGTAGGTTAAAAGCGACAAACAGTGAGGAAAAGATTTTAACCACGAAGCCCCCCTGATGAAACCCCTAAGCGACCCGCTCAACTCGCTTCTGCTCGTTGGCGGTCTGCTTATGTGGTACCCCAGCTTGCCTGTTTTGAGGATGGTACTTGCCGGGGCCGCCGCTATCGGGATAGCGGCGTGGGGGGTTGGGGGCGAAGCCCCCATATCAATTTGTTAGGGAAGCGCTGGGTATTTTTGCATATAGATGTTTTGCATCATATTTACCCTTAAAAACATGCATTTTTGTTTTAATCAGCGCTTCCTGAGGGAAAGGACGTGGGGACGTTGGCGGAGGCGTTTCCTTCCGTACAGGTGAGTACCCCCGGACAGGGGTTCGGAGGTGAGGTGAAGGGCGGAAAGAAGGGCTTGGACGAGCCCTCGGACCCGCAGCTCTTCTCCAGTCTGATGGCCCAATACGCCTCCGTCCCGGGGACGGAGAGGGAGGCGGAGCCCCCCGCGCTGGAGAGGGTCTTTGCGGCGTTGAAGGGGGGGCTCTTCCAGCTCTCTCCCGAGGCGCTGAAACTTCTCGCCTCCCTGAAGGAGGGGCTGCAGCGCGAGGCGCCCGAGGTCCTTCCTCTGATGAAGGAGGCCGCGGAGGAGGCGTTGAACGCCATCCCCGAGGAGGAACTCCGGCGTCTGGAGGCCCTCCTGTCCCGCGCGGCGAACCGTCTTGGAATGGGGGAGGGGGGCGTGTTGGCCGAGGTGGGGACGCAGGCGCAGGGAACCGGCGCTGCGGAACGGATCTCGTTTGGGGCCTCCTTGCTCTCCTCCCAGGTCTTGCGGACGGAGGGCCCTGAGCTGGATACGAAGGATGGCAGTGCAGACGATGAGGACGGACTTTTTGCGGGCACGTCTGCGGATGGCGACCCCTCGGATTCGGACCCAGTGGAGGGGGGCGGTGCGCCGCGCGCTCTCTCTCTCCTCGCGGAGGCCGCCGCTCTCCAGCAGGGGGCGGCGCCTGAGGGCTCGGGGGGCCGGCCCGAATTGAAGGAGGTCCCCGCCGCCAAGGACCGGGGTGCCGATTCCACGCCCATCGCGGTACCGCCCGACCG
>CAJPSE010000059.1 GCA_905373185.1 uncultured Fretibacterium sp. | reverse complement strand
ATGGTGGGGAGGCGGGAGGGCGAGGAAAAATTCCGATGAGGGGAGGTGAGAGGATGGCTGTTGTCGAGAGTGCGTACAGGAGCGGGGTCTCGCTGAAGCTGAATGCGGGGAACAACGCGGCTACGGGCAGGATGATCGTCAAGGGATGTTCCCTGGGCAAGGTCAAGCCTGGCGCGGACGCCGAGGCGGTCGTGAGGGTCGTGGACCTGCTGGCGGCCGTACTGGAGTATCCCGTGGTGCGGATGGAGCGGACGGAGGTCAGCACGCTGAAGAAGCAGTAGGAAGGGGGCCGAAGGGGCTCGGGGGGCAGGAAAGGCCGGGCCCCTCCAGGCGGAATCGGTTCGATGCGGAACCTGTTCAATGTGGAACCTGTTCAATGTGGAACCTGTTCAATGTGGAGGAGAGGAGGTGAATGCTTTATGGCGACGCGTTTGAAGCTCGTGTTCTCGGGCGCGGGGGAGAAGAAGGTCACCATGCTGTTTCCCTATGCGCGCAGCTCCGCCACGGGGGCCGAGGTGAAGGCCCTGATGCAGGGGATCGTGGCGGACGGCGATATCTACGAGGATGTGCCGAAGGGGATCGTCGGGGCGGAGTTCCTGGACAGCACCAGCACCCCGGTCAACCTGGGGTAGCCGGAGAGGAGGATTCGGCGATGTGCCGAGACGACAGGGGGGCACCGGCCCCCCTGTACTTTTGAGGAGGTGAGGGAAGCAGGATGGATTGGATGGGATGGATGGGATGGAGGTGTTTGGGATGGAGGTACTTGGAATGGAGGTGTTTGGGATGGAGACGTTCGTTCAGGCCGTGCTTCAGAACGGGTTTTCGGTGGCCGTGGCCGCGTTTTTGCTGTTGCGGATGGAGCGGGAGCTCAGGGGGCTGAGGGAGGCGATCGATAGGCTGAGACACTGCCAGAACTGCCGTTTTTCCCCCTTGGCGCCCGACGCCGGGGAGGGGCGGTGACGGGATGCGTTACGAGGTGGGGTTCTTTACGCCCGAGGAGTTCCTCTGTCCCTGCTGCGGCGAGGGGCGGGCGTCCCGGCTCCTGGTGCTGTGGCTGGACCTCCTTCGGAGGGCCTGGGGCGGCCCCTTGCGCGTCAACTCGGGGTTTCGGTGTGCGGCTCACAACCGGGAGGTCGGCGGCGTGCCGCGAAGCCGTCATTTGGTTGGATGCGCGGCGGACGTGGCCCCTGTGCTGCCCGGGAACGGCGGCTTTTCTGCCCTGGCGCGGAGGCTGTGTTCCCTTCCCGGCTGGGAGCTGATCGTCCACGACCGGTATGTCCATATCGCCGTGCCCGTGTCGGAGTCGGCGAACCTCTGGGAGGGCGGAAGCCTTTCTGTGGCCCTCGAGGCCCCGTGAGCTTCGCGGGTGGGGGGCGGAAGGGTATTGTCAAACGGTGCGGAGTCTGATAAAATTTTTCGTCGTTATGGGAGGCTTTTCCCATACGCCATAAGGGCCGGCGTGGCTCAGGGGTAGAGCAGCGCACTCGTAATGCGCAGGTCAACAGTTCGAATCTGTTCGCCGGCTCCAGAGAGGACAAGGGTTTGGGGGTTTTTCTCCCGGACCCTTTTTTTGTGGCTTGGTCCTGCGTGCTTTTGTGTTTCAATTATAATGGACGAGGTATAAAATCTCTGGAAGCGCTTGAGTAAAACAAAAACGCATATTTCCTCAAGGGTAAATAGGCAAAACATCTATAGGCAAAGATCTCCGGCGCTTCCCCGAGGAGGCTGCCAGGTGAAAAAACTCTTATGCGCTGCAGGACGTCTTATCCTGAGGCTTTTGTTCCGCGTGGAGGTCCGCGGCATGGAGAACTACCGCGCGGCGGGGCCCCGGGCCGTCATCATGCCCAACCACGTCTCGCTGCTGGACCCGGCCCTGGCGGCGCTCTTCATTCCCGACGAGCCCGTGTTCGCCATCAACAGCCTCGTGGCCCGGTAGCGGTGGGTACGGTGGGCCGGGTGCTGCCGGGGCTCGAGACGCGGCTCGAACCCGTGGCCGGCCTGGAGGGCGTCGGGCGGCTCTTCCTGCGGGGGCCCAACGTGATGATGGGCTACCTCCGCTCGGAGCGGCCCGGTGTGTTGCAGTCGGTGGAGGACGGGTGGTACGACACAGGGGACATCGTCGACTTGGACGAGCTGGGCTTTTTGAGCATCCGGGGGCGGGCCAAGCGCTTCGCCAAGATCGGCGGGGAGATGGTGTCCCTGACCGCGCTGGAGGAGGAGATGGAGCGCCTGTGGCCCGGCGTCCGCTGCGCCATGGCCGTCGTCCGGGACGAGCGGAAGGGCGAGCGGATCGTCCTGGTGACGGAGAAGAGGGACGCGTCCCGGGAGGAGATGATGGCGCACCTGAAGGCCGCCGGCTACGCGGAGGTGGCCATCCCGAAGAAGCTCCTGTCGGGTGTGAAGCTGCCGCTGTTGGGTTCCGGCAAGACGGACTACCCGGCCCTGGACTGCCTCGCATCGGGGGCGGCGGAGTGAAATGCCGGGGCTGATGTCCGTCCGGGATGAAACCGGAATCCGCAGGCAAAGTTTTTGACAGGCGCCAAGCGTGCTACACGGCCCCCCTTCCGAGCAGCCCCTCCAGGCAGGCCCGGGTCGCCGAGCCGTACGGGTGCCGTTCCTCCAGAAAGGAGCGCAGGTCGTCCGGGGTATCGAGGTCCCGGTACGAGTCCGTCTCCGCGCAGATGCAGCCCAGCTCTCGGGCCCGCTCCAGCGTGCCGATCCGGACGCCGCCGCTGCCCCATGGGGCGGAGATGTCGAAGAGATCCGGGATCGCCCTTTTGAGGCCGATGAGCCAGTAGCCTCCGTCGGGGGTCGGCCCCAGGACGACGTCGGCCTCCGCCAGGAGGTCGAACGCCCTGCGGATGCTGTCGGGCCGCATGTGGGGGATGTCCGTCCCGACGATCGCCGCCCGTTCGTACCTCGCCTCGAAGGCGTCCCCGGCCGCGGCGAGCATTCGGTCCCCGAGGGTACGGCCCCGCTGTTCGCGGAGCTCGAGGGCGGAGGGGATCAGGTCGGAGTACGCCTCGGGCCGGCCGCTCCCCGTCCAGTAGAGGAAGAGGTCCGCCCGGTCCCGGAGCTCCAGGGCTGCGGCGAACGCATCGGCCCAGAAGCTCCGGTGCAGGGTCTCCCTCTGCCCTTCGTCCAGCAGGGGCGAGAGGCGCGTCTTGGTCTCCGAGCCGATCGGCAGCCGGGAGAATAGGATCAGAGCCTCGGTTTTTTCCCCTTTTTCAGTCCTCTTCGTCCCCGTCATGGGTTCGCATCGCGTCCTTTCTCCCCTCGGCGCCCCTCGTAGAGGGTCCGCAGCGTCTCGGTCGGCACCCCAAGGATGTAGAGCGCCTTGATCGTGTGGATCTTCATCAGCGTCCTCAGCCGGCCGTTCCGGATGAAGCGCCGGGCCGAGGTCCCCACCGGCGTCTCCAGCGCCCGGATCAGCCCTTTGCGGTGCAGCGGACGCAGGCGCCTCGCGAGCTCCCAGTCCTCCATCAGGGCGAGGGGCGCGAAGCCGCCGAGCGAGTCGAAGACGTCCCGCCGCAGAAACAGGGCCTGATCCCCGAAGAACAGGCCGAAGCGCCGTGCCCGCGTGTGGGACGTGCGCTCCACGAAGCGCATGAACCGGTCGTCCGCGTCGTAGAAATGGAGCCGGAAGAACCCGCCGGCGCAGCCCTCCGAGAGGGCCCCTTCGATGTCGGTCAGGCTGGACGGGGCGACCCGGGCGTCCCCGTGCACGAACCACAGCACGCCGCCCCGCGCGGCGCGGGCCCCCGCGTTCAGCTGGAGGGCCCGGCCCCTGCCGCAGCGGACGACGAGGACTCCGGGCACGGCCTCCGCCGCCTCGGCCGTGCCGTCCGCGCTGCCGCCGTCGGCGACGACGATCTCCTTTTCCCCGGGGAGGGCGGACAGGGACTCCAGCAGGCCCGTGATGCGCGCGCGTTCGTTCAGGGTCGGGACGACGATCGAGATCATGACACGGCCAGGTCGTCGCGGGCTGACCGGTGGGGGAGCTTTCCTAAACTCTGCCTCGTCCTCCAGCGGTTGAGCCAGCTCCGAAGCGATCGGTCCGGCGGGGGCGTGGGGCGGCCCGTCCAGTCTCCTCCGAGGACCAGATCCAGGAGGTGCAGGCTCTCCCGCCCGCCCGTCCGCATGGCCGAGCGGCACGACGCGCAGTAGGAGACGACCGCCCCGCACGGCGACTCCGCCGCGAAGTCGCCGGTTGCGAAGGCGGCGAAGATGGAGTCGACGACGCCCCTGTACGGCGGCCAGATGAAGTAGGCCCCGACCACCGCGGCGAGCAGGAGCAGGAGGACGGCCTTTCCGGCGTATTTTTTGCCTGAATTTCCCGGTCGTCCGGGCTCATGGACGGCGTCTTGTACGTTTTTCGTTTCACTCATGCGGGATGCCTCCAGACGGAACCGCCCGTCCCGAGAGCGGGACGGCAGGGTACAAATGAGCCACAGCCTCCGCCTCCGAGGAGTGAAGGCCGGGTACAGGGGGGACGTTGGTGGGGCTTTGCCTTTGCAGACGAAACTGCCCGTGCGAAGAGCCGGTTGCCGGGCTACAGGGAGGGGAGCCCGGCCAGAGGAAGGGGCCAGGGGCGGGAAGCCGGATTCGCAGTGCCCGCTGTGGCGCACACGTGCACACCGTGCAGCGAATGTGAAACGCGTCATGTGAATACGGCCATGGCTCCTCCTCCTTCCGCCTGGGCTTTCATTTAGGGCTTACGGCTATTGTACACCAGGGCCGGAGAAAACGGCGAAAGTCCGGGTTTCTTATCCTTTCCTTCGTTCCGCTAACCTTCGGGGACGCTGATTTAAGGAAGCGCTGATTCAATCCATGAAGCACCCCTCTCGCCCCTACTGTTGTATTTGAATTGTAAATCCAAGCTTTGCTTCGACGTAGTGGGTGGGATTTTTCATTTTCTGTGGCAAAAAGGCGTAGCGGGGCTTGCATTCTCTGCGTACCACCGTGTATAATCTGACCCTAAAGGGCGTGTGTTGTTTTTGTATTTGGGGTATCTTCCCCGCAGGCGCCCCTTTTCGAGAGGCTGCGTAAGGTTTTCTCTGAATGTACGAAGGGGTACGGAAGGACGCAGCGGAGAATGACGAAGGGAGGGATCATCGGCAGCGGACGGGGATTTTTAGGGCTCCGCCGTGCCCGGATGAGATCATCCGAATGGCGGTGCAGCGGTTTTCTCCAAAGCGGTTGGGAGAGAAACGTTGCATTGCGCTGTCGTCGGCCTCGGCCGAGGACGTCCAACAGGGAGGGATAACAGGAAACAACAGATTTTGTCTGCCGCGTTTTTCTGCTGTCTTTGGGGAAAAAAGGGCGGACGCGCGCTGAAGGTGGGAATGCATCCGGCGGAGGAGGGCGCCTGCAGGGGCCCGAGCCCCGCAGGGTGGATTCGAGTTTGGAAGGAGGAATTCAGGTTGAATAAGAAACTGAAACTGTTTGGCTTGCTGGCGCTGACTGTCGCGCTGACGGCGGGAGTGGCTTGGGCCTTCTCTACCGTAGTACTTCCTGCACAGAGTAATGACCCGCTGACGTTGGCTACAGGTGAAGCTAATATCGTCACCGGTAATGGCACTCATGTGGGTGGTATTACCGGTGCCGCAGCGCCACATGTAGAGGCTTTAAGGCTTGAAGCTGCGGCGGACAATACCGTTACCATCGCTCCAAAGGAAAATATGAAGCTTTTGCAAAATGGCGCGAATAAAATGCAGGTCGTCATCAACAATGCCGACGATGCTACGGGTACGGTTATCATCAAGGCCTCTAACGCTGACGACCCTAAGGCGGGCAACAACACCAAGTACGAAGGCGGCACTGCTCTTGAGAAGGGTGTGCTGGGCGTCACCAACAGCAACTCGCTGGGGCAGGCCTGGGTTGCCATTTTGGGTGACCCCAAGAATAACCCCATCTTTCGCGTGGCGGGCGCCAATGCCGTCACGTTCGGTAACCCCGACGAGGATGGGGCAGCCACAAAACAGCCCTTCTTCTTGGGGTGGCTTAGCGATCCGGCCGTTGCTAAGGACACCGACCTTCGCTATGTGGCGTTTGATGTCCCCCAGACCTCTGCCAGCAATCAGGGGTTGATTTTGCGTCATGGACTCGACCAGCGCGTGTATGAGAAGTTGGTGCCGCAGGGAGGGGACGATACCTTCGCGAAAGTCGAGACGGCATCTACGGGAACTCAGTATGTGCGCTTGGTTAAAACAGGCAACGGTCGCCTCTATATCAACGGCGGCATTCGCGGTGCTCTCTCAAACGCAACGGAAATTGATAAGGCCTTTGACGGCGCCTTCCACAGGGGCGGCACCACGGTTGAGGGCGGCGTCCTCGAAGTTATGAGCGAGGCCGATGCCAACACCCACGACCACTTCCGCGCTTCCCTTGGCAGGACGTGGACGACAACTACTGGTTACAATGGCTCTGCGAATGCCTATGCGAACCTGAAGAGCTTTAAGCTGCAGTGGGGCAACTTCTACAATCCGCTGAAGGTTGCCAATGACGGCAAGGTGAAGCTGAACAAGAGCCAGTTCTTCACGGACTTCAACATCGACGAGAAGGCGACGTTCCAGGCCGACGAGTATACGCTGGCCAGCGGCGGTGGGAAGAACTCCTACCCGCAGATCGCGGTTGTCCTCGGTGAAAGGGATTCCTATGCCAAGGGCCTCTTGACTGGCGAGTTCGACTTGGTCCTCAATTCCGTGAGGGCTAATGAGCTGACGGGCAGCAATGGGCGTCCCTCCGATGACGACAAGGACAATCGTATCACGAAGAAGGGCTATGCGGTCCTCTACATCGAGAACGAGAGCAACACCATCGGTGCGGAGCGCGAGACCGAGATCGCCGAGGGCGTCCTCGAGATCGCCGGTGCGAAGTCCATCGGCGGCGGTCAGGTCGATGTCGGTGCCTCCGAAAAGCGCGGCTTTGGGACGGAGGAGCGCGGCGTCTTTGCGGCCTCAAAGAGCTTCCGTCTGCCCAACACGACCCTGGTTCACACGAAGGGTATGCTTGCGGCGGAGGCCGGCACGGAGTTGTCCTTCAAAAATGTGACGATCCACAACCGTACCGATGAGGGGCCCGATGGTTCCACCATCAACCCTCGGAAGGGCGAAGATGCCAAGTACTTCTGGAGCGGCACCGTCACCTTCGGGCCGGTGTCCGGGGATGAGGGCGATTACTTCTTCGAGGGCACGATCCGCAACCCCAGCATCGTGACGATCAACAAGGGCGTGTGGCAGCTGAACAGCTATCCCAGCATGGACGTCGCTCAGGTTGTTAACAAGGAGAATCCTTACGCCTCCGTCACGATTAACCCTGACAACGCCACCCTCTCCCTGGGAGACGGCGCGCGCGACTTCAGCAAGTACATGACCCTGACGGTCAACGACGACAGCCGCATCCGCGTGGTGCTGAATGCCGATGACATCGCGGGTTCTCGCGCGGACGCCATGGGCAAGAACCCCGTTTTCCACGTCCGCCTGCTTGACGTCAGCGGCACTGATCGTCCGATCGGTGACGGTGAGAAGAACAGGGATCACCGTCTTGAAATTCAGCTGGACGCCAGCAAGATCGGCAATGCTATCAAGGCTGGTTGGGTGAAGGTCTTCAATGCAGACGACGCGATCAGGTGGAACGACCTGCACTTCCTGCGTGAGCAGAGCAGCACCCACTACGAGGACTACGCGAAGGTTCGCGTGACGTGGTCCGACACCTCCGACCTGCCCGCGGACACGAAGGCGGTTGCGCACCTCGACGAGAACAGCAACACCATCCTCATCGAGTTCGGCGCCAACGTCACCGACCCGGTGAACCCGAACAAGCCCACGCCTCAGCCTGAAACTCCGAAGCTGACGGCTACCGTGACCCCTGCTTCCGGAACCACGGTGAAGCCCGGCACTGACGTCGTCTTCGAGGTGAAGGACTGGAAGTACGAAGGCAAGGACGTCGAGGTCGAGAACGTGAAGTGGATGCTGAACGGCGAGGACAAGACGGCTGACGTGAAAAGCGGCAAGCTGACCGCGAAGGCCGGCGCCAACGGCACGAAGCTGGAGCTCAAGGTTACCGCTAATGTGAAGGGCCAGGCAGACAAGATGGCTACGCTCACCTCCACGGTCACCGTCAGCGATGGCTCCACGCCTCCATCTGACAAGAAGTCCAGCAGCGGCGGCGGTTGCGACGCGGGCTTCAGCGGACTCATGTTGGCTCTTGGCGGATTGTTCCTGCTGAAGAGAAAGGCCTAGCCTTAAGCCAACAATCGTTACAAAAAAAACGCCCCCTTAGCGGGGGCGTTTTTTTATGCTTTATGTGTATCGACCCTGTCGTCCCGCCCCTTCCGGGCTTTGCTATAATGAGGCTGAGCTAGAAAAATTGACGGATACCCGCCTGCCGATGACGGCTCTTAGTCGGTCCCGGGTGTTGAATACGGGGAGAGACGGATGGCGAAGGTGAAAGAGAGGCCGCAAGAGGAACTTTATACTGAGGAGCGAGGGCTCGATGGGTTGCTCCGGAGGGTAAACCCGCTCAATGACGTCCTGTTCAAGTATCTGTTCGCCTCGAAGGATAACAAGGAGAATCTTCTGCGTTTATTGAACGACACGTTAGGGCCCGAGCGCCGAATTGTGGATGTGGAGCGCCTGGACCGGGAGAGCGATCCTCGGAGGTATGGGGGCCGAGCCTCTTTTCTGGATGTCCTGGCCCGCTCGGGAGATGGCCGTATCTTTCATGTCGAGGTCCAGCTCCTGGACGAGGGCAGTTTTTTTGAGCGCGTGACGTATTATTCCGCATGCAGCCTGGTCGATCAGCTCTCAAAGGGAGACGATTACGACCAGCTGAGGCCTGTGGTATTCGTGTCGATATTGAGGTATGTCCTTTTCCCGGACAGGCCGGATACCTGGCGGTCCGTTCATCGGGTTTTGGACTTGGAGGACCATCGTTGTTACAACGATTTGTTTGAGTTTCAATTCTTCGAGCTGCCGAAGCTGAAGCGTCTGCTTGCGTCGATGCGCGGCAACGGTGCCGTGCATCGACATAAGCGACCGACACAGCATCCGGGGCTTGACAGCCCCGGAGGGCTGGTCGTCTGCTTATAGGAGGGGATGC
>CAJPSE010000058.1 GCA_905373185.1 uncultured Fretibacterium sp. | reverse complement strand
TGGCTGAAGCGACGAAGAAGGCCCAGGAGAAAGGTATGTCCGAGGGGCTGGCCCAGGGCATGGCCCAGGGCATGGCCCAAGGCATGGCCCAAGGCGAGGCGAAGGGCAAAGCTGAGGGCATCGCCTCCACGGCACGACGGATGCTGGCCTTGAATTTCACGCCGGAGCAGATATCCCAAGCGACCGGGCTTCCCCTCGATAAGGTGGAATCGCTGAGGTGAATCGATGCGGTCGGGGTGTCATGTCAAGGACCCGGGGCCGGAACGATCCGTTCCGGCCCCTTCCTTTTCGGTCCGATTCCGCCTGAAGCTCGGGATCCTCCTGTCAGGATCCTCTCACCGGGATCCCTCACCAGGAGAAGTTGTCGCCCAGGTAGAACTTGCGCGCCAGGGGGTCCTGTGCGACCTCCTCGGGCGAGCCGTTCAGGAAGATTTTTCCGTCGTGGATCAGGTAGGTCCGGTCGGTGATGGAGAGGGTCTCCCTCACGTTGTGGTCCGTGATGAGCACGCCGTATCCCTGTTTCTTCAGGGAATGGATCATGGCCTGGATGTCGTTGACCGCAATGGGGTCGATGCCGCTGAAGGGCTCGTCCAACAGGATGAAGTGGGGCTTGAGGGTCAGGGCCCGCGCGATCTCCACGCGGCGGCGTTCGCCGCCGGAGAGGGCGTAGCCGCGGGTGTCGGCGATGTGGACGATTCCGAACTGCTCGAGCAGCCGATCCGTGGCGTCCTCGGACGGCCGTCCCATCTCCTCCCAGACCAGGTCGATATTCTCACGCACCGTCAGGGTGCGGAACACCGAGGACTCCTGCGGCAGATAGCCGATCCCCGCCCGGGCGCGGGCGTAGACCGGCAGGCCGGTGACGTTTCGGTCCCCGATGAAGACGCTGCCGGCGTCCGGCCTGACGAGCCCCACGATCATGTAGAACGAGGTCGTCTTGCCCGCGCCGTTGGGGCCGAGGAGCCCCACGACCTCCCCCGGTCCGACCTCGATATCGACGTCCGAGACGACGAGGCGTCCTCCGTACCCCTTGCGCAGTCCCCGTGCGGAGAGCCGGAGCTTGGGCGCCGCGCCGTCCGCCGGGGCCGACGCAGCGTCGGGAACGGCCTTTTTCGTGTTCCGCTTTTTACTCATCGCTTCCTGCTCTTTTTCACGGGCGCCGTTTTTTTGCCGCCCTTTCCCTTTTTTGCCTCGTCGGGCGATGCGGCGGGCGTCGGCGTCCGTTTGGGCTCTTTCGAGAGGTCGATGGTGATCGTCGCGCGGTCCGCACTCGCGGTGCCCGAGCGGCTCACCATCCCCCCCAGGGCCTCCACGCGGTTCTGGTCGGGAAAGTAGACGAGGGAGTCCGACGTAAGGGTCCGCCCCCTCTGGACCGCGCGGACGTTGCCGCTCAGGACGACGCTGCCCCGTTCCTCGGAGTAGACCGCCCGGTCGCCGCGCAGGCTCACGGCGTCCCCGCTGCGGTTCGGCCTTCCCTCGATCCAGACCTTCGACTTCGCGGTCATGGAGACCAGGACCCCCTCCCGAAGCATCCCCTCCACGGAGTCCGCCCCGAAGGCGATGCCCATCGAGCGGTCCTCCACGCGCCGGACGTTCGTCATCCAAACCTTCGTCCGGCCGTCCCCCTCGTCGGCGCCGGAGAGGCCGCCGCGCCCGATCAGGGTCAGTCGTTCCGCGTCCAATACAATCTCGCCTACCCCACCCCGGACTCCCTTGGCTACCTTGCAGGAGGGCGGCTCCCCGAAGAAGAGCTCCATGCTCCCGGCCTGGAGGTCGATCCGGTCGCCCTGCCAGTCTCCGGAGGCCGTGACCCCCTCGTCGAAGAGCACCTCCCGACGCAGGGTGTTGCCGGTCCCGCGGGGCGAGACGACGGCGAGCCCGTCCGCTCTGATGACCACGTTCCCCGCAGCGATGAAGTCGCCCGTCTTCGAGTCGAAACGCATCCTGTTGGCGGAGAGGCTCGCCTTGTCGGGAAGGTTCTCGGCGTCAAGGGCCCCGGCCCCCGGGATGCCCCCGCCGAGCGCTATCAAAAGTATTGTCAACAACAAAAAGACCGCACGCCGCACGCGTCCTACCTCCTCGCATGAGGATCATGATGAGGGATAACCGAAATCGAGATAATTTCGGAGGGTGACTTCGTTCATTATAACCCAGCCACCTATATGGAAGGGACAGGAGGGATGCGCATCGAAGGCCGGGGCCTGGGGACACGAACCGCAAGGCTTCGTTGTATAACGTGTAGCATAAGGACAGGACCGCCGGCCGCGACCACGGCGCAGACGGCCGTATTGCCCGTGACGTTCGGGGAGGTGCCACAGGGGAGCTTCATGGATTGAATCAGGTTTTTTCAAGATCGCTCATGGGCGGACCAGGCATCGAGCGTCCCCCGTGCCCTCAGCTCGTCCAGCGCCGCGAATAGCGCCGCCGAGTGGGACAGGGGGACGGAGGCGCGCACGCAGGCGTCCGTTCCATAGCTCCAGTCCAGGGTGTCCCCGGCGTCGTGTTCCTCCAGAAGGCGCGTCACCGTGCCGATGGAGGCGTAGGGAAGCCGGACCTCGACGGGTCGGACCACCCTCTGCTCCACGCGCTCCGCCGCGGTCAGGACCCGCTCCGCGGCTAGGCCGTAGGCCTCGATCAGGCCGCGTACCCCCAGTTTGACGCCCCCGAAATAGCGTGTCACAACCACCATGACGTTGACCATGCCGCTCCTTCGGACCGCGCCGAGGATCGGTCGGCCGGCCGTCCCCGAGGGCTCCCCGTCGTCGGAGCAGTATTCCACCGTGGGATGCGGCCCCAGGAGATAGGCCCAGCAGTTATGCGTCGCGTCCCGGTGAGCCGCGTGTATGTCGTTCAGAAAGCCGCGGCACCCCGCCTCGTCCCGGCAGGGCGCCAGACAGGCGATGAAGCGCGACCGCCTGATGCGCTCCTCGATCCTCCCATCGAGTCCGACGGGGCCCGACGGCTCCCAGTAGGCGTCCGGCCCCTGCCCGGCTTCGCCCATCACCTCGGACCACGCCCCAGCTCAGACCGAGTCCCAGTCGGCAGCAAGCTCGCGGTAGGTGGCCTCCAGGGACTCGGGGACCACGCGGGTGTCCGCCAGGACGGGCATGAAGTTGTTGTCCCCGTTCCAGCGCGGCACGATGTGGCGGTGCAGGTGCCCCTCCACACCGGCCCCGGCCGGATGCCCCAGGTTGATGCCGATATTGAAGCCGTCCGGCCCCATCCTGCGCTTGAGCAGCGCCACCGCGTGCGCCGTGAGCCGGTGCATGTCCGCAGCCTCCGCGTCCGTCAGGGACTCGTAGACGTTGGTGTGCCGATAGGGCACCACCATCATGTGGCCGGGATTGTAGGGATAGAGGTTCAAGATGACGAAGCAGGACTCCCCTCGGTGCAGGATATAGCGCTCCGCGTCGCGGTGCTCCGCGGGGAAGTCGCAGAAGATGCAGCCCTCGTGCTTTGGGGCCGCGATGTAGGCCATGCGCCAGGTGGCAAAGATATGCTCCATGAGGCCGCTCCCCTTTTCTTCAAAATTTTTATGAATTTCATCTTTTCATGAGCTTCATCGATACGGGCCTTGGAGGAAAAAACGTCCCTCCCTCAAGCCCTTCGTCCATTATATCGCGATATATAGCGATCCCGCCGTCTCGGAAATCCACGGCCCGGGGCCCGGACACCTGCATCACGTCGCTTCAAAATATTTATCAGTAACTATAGCATGGCCCACCCCTTTGAAACTGCCTATAATAATATTGAAGCAATGGCGCTTTCGGTTCGGACCGGTTTGGATTATTCGAGCCCGACTCGTCGCCGTCAAGATCAATCTCTGGAGGTTATCGAGGATGAGACGCATTCTTTCCGTAATGTCGCTTTCGCTTCTCGTGTGTGTGGCCCCGCTCTTTGCGGACGTGGCCTGGGCTTGGAGCGGTAAGCTCGGCTGGACCTTCAAGGCCGAGGCGCCGCTGACCAGCTCCGTGGCGGTGGCAGGCGGCCTTGTGCTCGCAGGGGACAGCGTGGGCAACCTGTATGCCGTCCACAGCGCATCGGGACAGGCCGCCTGGGTCTATCAGGGGACGAACTCGGTCGTCGGCCGTCCGTCGGTCACGGGCGACAGGGTGATCTTCGCCCAGGCGGACGGGACGATAACGTGCCTGGCCCTGAAGAGCGGCAGTGTCGCCTGGCAGTACGTTCCCCCGGAGGAGAGCTATGCCGCCGAGACGGTGGTCGACGGCACGGCGGTCGGGGACGGCAAGGTGTTCTTCGTGAAGGGGGACGGCAAGCTCTACGCCGTCTCGGCGGCCAACGGCAGGCCCCTTTGGACCTACGACTCCGGGCTGGAGCTGCGCAGTGCTCCGTCCTTCGCCTCCGGGCTCGTCCTGCTGGGCGAGCAGAGGGGAATCTTCAGCGCCATCAGCCCCGCGAACGGCAAGCGCCTGTGGGGCGGCGGCGCGGGCGGCGCTATCAACACCCCGTCCGCCGACGACGCCAACGTCTTCTTCTCCAGCTGGGACGGCTCCGTCCAGAGCGTCCGGATCAAGGGCGTGGTCCCGCAGTGGAGGGCAAACGTCGGCGACCCCGTCACGACGGCCCCCTTCATTGGCGGCGGCAAGGTTCTCGTTGGGACGGCAAACGGGAAGGTCGCCGCGCTCGACTCGAAGAACGGCTCCGTGCTCTGGACCTTCGACACCCATGGGGGCAACGTGGCGGCCCAGCCCGTCCTCGCCGAGGGGCTCGTCTTCGCCGGCGGTGGGCAGGGGACGCTCTTCGTCCTCGACGCCGCGTCGGGCACGGAGCGCTTCACCTTCTCGGCCGGGGACGGCATCAACGGCTCGCCCGCGTTCTCGGGGGGCGTGCTCTACCTGGGCAGCGCGGACGGGAACCTCTACGCCATCAGGTAGCGCAGACGGGATGTGAAGGAACACCGAAGCTACTGCAGCGGTATGGAGTTCCATGGGATGGCCCAGGGTGAGACCGTAGGAAGAGGCCAAGGGCAAGGTGGAGACAGCATGGCGGATGCTTGCGTATGGCCTGTCCCCCGAATGGATTGCGGAGTTCGCCGACCTGTCCCTTGAGGATATCGAGATCTTGAGGGCCTAGGCGGCCAAGGACTGAACGGCGGTTCCACCGAGAGAACGGCGCCCCAAAATGGGGCGCCGTTCTCTCGGGCCGTAGAAAAATACCGGGCCGTGCAGGCTATGGCACGACCTCGAACATTTCCGGTTCGCGCAGGGCGAGCCGCGCGAACTCGAGCTGGAGCCTCCGGCGCTCCGGCTCCTCCCCAAACACCCCCGGGGCGCCGGCCTTGCGCTCGCAGAGCGCAAAATACTCGTGCGGGACGTACCGCTCCTTCAGGACGAAGGTCGTCGGCTCACGGCCGGGCAACACGAACCGGAAGGCGAAGGCCCCGCTTCCCATCGGTGCCCTCGGGGCGCCGAGCCCCTCGGCCCAGCCGAAGTCAAAGTCTGCCCGCCCCTCGCCGAATCCGCGGAACAGGTACTCCAGGCCATCCAGGATCCCCGAACCGCGTGCTCCGGCCGTCACCTCGACCGAGCGGCGCTCGAACGCCTCGACGCCCGCGTGCCTTCCAAGCTGGCGCACCAGCGACCAGACCAGGCACAGGCCGCACAGGGCCGAGTTCCCGTGATAGCGGCGGAGGCTCTCCACCGTCACATCATACACCTCGTGATCGATCAGGCCGAGGACCCCCGCCTCCTCCAGCGGGGGCGGTTCGTCCCCCTCCGGAAAGGGAGCGGCCGCTCTGGCCTCGTGAACGACGAAGAGCTCCGAGGGATCGAGGGCCCGTATCGCCGAAGCGAGCGCACGGCGCAGCTCCAGGGCGCGCGCCTCGGCGGCCTCCGTGTCCCCGCGGCCGAGGTGCAGGTCCTCGGTGGCGGCGTAGAACTCCTCGGGGACCAGGCCCGGCCGAAGCGAGAACTCGGCGCATCCCCCATCCTGCAGGAACCGGAAGAAGAAATACCCCTCCACGGGGGCGGGCACGGTCCCTACGGGGACCGGCAGGCTCGGGTCCAGCCGGTAGCGGTCCCGCGATACGCTCCTCAGGACCATCTCCGCCGCGTCCCTGAAGCCGCCGCCCGGAAAGGGGGTCTCTATCGCGCAGCGCTCGCGGACGAAGTCCCCGCCCCGGGGAAAGAGCAGCTCGCGGGCCAGGGCCAGAGCCTTGAACCCCAGGACGGCACCGGCGGGGTACCGCCCTCCGTGGAAGGCGGCGACATCCCCGTACTCCGCAGACAGCCGGACGGAATCCGCCTCGAAGGGGATGGAGCGCCCTTCGGCGGCCGGGCGCCCGGCCATCAGCGGACCAGCAGCGAGGCGGGATCCACGAATCGAGTGGCCAGCCCCTCGTCCACGAGGAAATGCATGGTCCTCTCCAGCTCGGCGATGTCCTCCGAGCGCACCGTGGGATCGAAGTCGTAGAGCTTCTCCATCTCCAGCACCTGCTCGGGCGAGAGCCCCGTCTCCTCGCTCACGATCTTCACGGTCTCCTCCGGATGCTCCTCGGCATAGGCCAGGGCCCTTCGGTGGACGTCGATCATCCGCTTCGCCAGGTCGTCCCGTTCCCTCAGTGCCGCGCCGCTCACCCCGATAACGATGGTGCCCTCGACCAGTCCCTCGCCGTTGAAGAGCACCCGTGCACCGCCCTCCAGGGCCTTCAGGGCCAGGGGCCCCGCAGCCAGCGCCCCGTCGATGGAGCCGCTCATCAGGGCCGCGACGGCGGCGGGGATCCCCATCTCGATGTGCTCCACCCGAGAGGCCTCCATCCCCTCCCTCTTCAGACCCGCCAAGAGCAGCTGGTGCAGCACCGTCCCCTTGGGGCCGGCGACCTTTTTGCCCTCGAGGTCGGCGACGCTGCGGATCGCGGGGTCCTTGACCACCAGACAGAAGCTCCTGGGGGAGCGGGAGTAGATCCCCGCGATGCGGATGTCCAGTCCCTGTGCGGCGGCAATCAGCAGGGACGTCCCGCCGATGCAGTTGGCGACCTGGACCGACCCCGCGGCCATGGCCTGGGACTGCTGCGCACCGGACGTGATCTCCGGGTGGGAGACCGAGTAGCCCAGGGGGCCGAACTCCGCCTCCAGCAGCCCCAGACGCTTCTCCAGAATGGAGGGGATGTTGAGCGGCGACTTCACGTAGGTGATCGCCAGCGGCTTCTCCGCCGCCCCGGCTCCGGCCGAGAGCAGACACAGGGACATGAGAACACCGAGCCCAAGAGCAAAAACCTTCTTCATCTTCTTCATGATCGTCCTCCTTCACCTCGGGGCCGAGAGGCCCCCTAAAAGAACTGCGGCGCGACGCCGGACCGGGCGTCGCCCAACTCTATGGCGGCCAGGATCCGCTCGCGCAGATCCGCACGCGCCTTCGCGGGAAGCTCCCCGTCGACGCCGAACGTCCCCGCGAAGCATCCCTCCCTCAGCACCACGACGCGCTCCGCAAGCGTCAGGGCCTCGTCGATGTCGTGGGTCACGAACACGATCGTCCGTCCCCCCTCCCGCCACAGGCGCAACAGGTCGGACTGGAGCGTCCTGCGCGTGAACCAGTCCAGGGCCCCGAAGGGCTCGTCCATCAAGATCAGCCTGGGCCGGCAGAAGAGCGTCCGCCCCAGCGCGACCCTTTGGGCCATGCCCCCGGAGAGCTCGTGGGGCAGACATCGGGCGAAATCCGCCAGCCCCAGTGTGCGCAGGATCTCGTCCACATCCCCGAAGTCCCCGGCTGGCCCGCCGGACCGGGCGGCAAAGCGGACGTTCTCGGCGACCGAGAGCCAGGGCATGAGGCGCGGCTCCTGAAAGACGTACCCCACCTGCCGCCTTGGGACGGAACGGACGATCCGGCCCCCGGACTCCCGCTCCAGACCGGCGATCAGGCGCAGAAGCGTGGTCTTGCCGCAGCCGCTCCGGCCCACCAGCGCGGTGAAGGAGCCCTCCGAAAACTCCAGGCTGACCCCGCTCAGGGCCTCCACCGCTCCGCCCCGGCCGCGATAGACCTTGGAGACCTCCTCGACGCGCACCACCTCAGGCCCCTCCCTCCGGAACGCTCCAGGGGAACAGCCTCTCGGACAGCGCTCCGAGGGCCCGGTCCGAGAGGGCGCCGACGCACCCCAGGACGATGACGCCGCAGAGGATGGTGTCCGACCGGGAGAGGGTCTCGGCCTCGCGGATCATGTAGCCGATGCCCGAGGAGGCGGCCACGATCTCCGCGCCGATCAGCGACCTCCAGCTGTAGGAGAGCGCTAGGCGCACGCCGACGAGGAAATAGGGGAAGAACGCGGGAAACGCGACGTGACGGAAAAGGGCGAGAGGCGTGAACGAGAGCACCCGTCCCACCTCCAGAAGGCGGCGGTCGACCTGGCGGATGCCGCTCTCCACGTTCAGGAGCACGGGGAAGAAACTGGCCATGACGACGACGGCGATCCGGGACGCCTCTCCGATCCCGAAGCCCAGGATCAGGAGCGGCACGACGGCCAGGGGCGGGATCTGCCGTAGGAAGTTCAGCAGCGGGCGGACGAGGGCGGAGAAAAGGGGCAGCAGCGCAAGCGCAACCCCCGTGGGAAAGGCGATGAGGACGGCGATCCCGAAGCCGCAGAGCACCCGGAACAGGCTGGCCCCCAGGTGGCGGAACAGGACCCCGTTCTCCAGCAGCTGCACCATGCGCGCCGCGACCACGGCGGGCGAGGGGAACAGAAAATGGTTCCACCCAGACGCCTTGCTCGCCGCGTACCAGAGACCGACGATTCCGATGAAGCCCAGAACGGGCAGGATGCGCTTGCAGGGACGGTGTTCGTTCATGATTTCGAGTCGTTTCTCCAACCGGGGCCGCCGGCCTCCCATCCTCCGCACGGCGGATCTCCCGAAGCGGGCGGGTAGCGGCGACGGCGCATTTCGTTCAACAAGACAAACATACTACCATGGAGAGAACCCCTGTCAAGGGAGCCGCTAAGCCCCAAACCCGCAGGTTGCGATAGCCTTATGAAGAATAAAGTGCGTTGTTGCATAGATTGAGCCAACTCTCATTTTGCACCCGTCAGGTGCGGCAGAAAACGCGTAAAACCCGACTTCGCCACAGGTTGAAATTTTTGCCTGCGGATTTGGGTATTAGCGGTTATAGTGGCGTTATCATGGAGACG
>CAJPSE010000057.1 GCA_905373185.1 uncultured Fretibacterium sp. | reverse complement strand
AGCGTGGAGAGCTCGGTGGAGGCGTGCCGCCGCAGGCTGGGGACGGAGGGAGGAATCACGAGTGTCGTGGTGATCCCGTCCCCTGATAAGGCCCTGGTCTCCACCCTTCTTTGATTGACTGAGTTTGCTGATTGAGTTTGGTTGCCTGAAGATTGTTTGAAGATTTCTTGAAGATTGCTTGAAAATTGATTGAAGGTTGTTTAAGGATTTGATCGAGATAGAGGGCAGAGGCCGTAAAAAGGCCCTGGTACGGCTCAGCCCGCTTCGGCGGCCGTGAGCTCCTCCCCACGGAGTTCGCGGATGCGTTGGCTCAGGCGCTCCAGCCCCTCCCCCGTCTCGGAGGAGACGACGTGAATTTCCGTGACGCCGGACTCCTGCAATCCCTGGATGGCGGACTCTATCGCCTTGGGGGTGGCGGCGTCCGCCTTGCTGACGACCCCGATTACGGGCGCACGCAAGGTCTTGGAGAAGTTGGGGACGACGTGCTTGGGCCGCAGGGGATCCATCAGGAACAGGATGACGGCGGCCTTGATGGAGGTCTGGATCAGAACATGGTAGAACATGGGGATGTCGAAGAACTCGCCTGGCGTGTCGATGCACTGCGGCCCATAGGCCAGGGCCTCCGTCTTTCGGACGTGCCCCTCCCAGACCCCCAGGGCCTTCAGGAGCGAGGTCTTCCCGGCGCCGGTCTGCCCCACCACCATCACGCGCTTCATGTACGGGTGATGGGGGCCTTGAAGAAGCCCAACACTTCGTTCAGGGTGCGAACGGTCGTCGTGAGGGAGCTCTCGACGGCGCTGACGTCCCCGGTGAAGAGGATGCAGCCGGTGAAGCGGTCGATGAAGTCCATGGTCACGGCTCCGGCCTTCGAGGCGATGTCCGCCGCGATGATGGCGCCCTCCCCGGGCGTGATGGTCATGATGCCGATGGCTCCGGAGCTCTCCACCCCGATCAGGGTGCACAGTTCCGGTTTGGGATGGCAGATCATGTGCGCCAAAGTGACTTGTTTGCCGGGGACGTATTCCTGAATGATGCGTTCCTTGTTGTCCGAGCTCATGCAGAGCGCCTCCTTTGGAGGTCTTCCGCCGGTTTTGAGGCGGAGATTTTCTTACGGGATTCCGCACTACATGATACTACAGACCGCGGGGCTTTTTGAGCGCAAATCGACGATTTAACGCCCCCGTACAACATTTTTTTGAAGGACACGTGCACCGGGTACGCGGTGAAGGAGGAGGCTTCTTATGAGCTCTTATGTGATTCCCCCCGTCAATCTGACAGGAAGGGGCTGCGTCAAGTCGATCGGCAGGGAGGCCGCGAAGTTCCAGGCCCGCCGGGCCCTCGTGGTCGCCTCGTTCGGAGCGGTGGGGGAGGCACAGGCGGCGCTTGTCGCCTCCATATTGAAGGATTCGGGGGTCGAAACCGTCCTCTTCTGCAGGGTGATGCCCAATCCCACGGTAGCCGTCGTGGACGAAGGGCTTGCGCTTTACCGGTCGTCGGGCTGCGACCTGCTGGTCGCGGTGGGCGGCGGCAGCGCCATGGATGCGGCCAAGGGCATCGGCCTGCTGGCCTCCAACGGAGGCAGGATCGCCGATTACGAGGGGGAGGACAAGGCGGGTAAGGCGCTTCCGCCCTTCATCGCAATCGCTACGACGGCAGGGACGGGAAGCGAGGTGACGCAGTTTGCCGTCATCTCCGACGAGGAACACAACAAGCTGACCCTCGTCGACCGGTACCTGGCCCCCAACGTCTCCGTCAACGATCCGGAGATGATGGCCTCGATGCCTCCCGCCCTCACGGCCGCGACGGGGATGGATGCCCTGACCCACGCGGTGGAGGCCTATGTCTCCCGAAATGCCGGGCCCGTTACGGATGCCCAGGCATGGAAGGCCATCCAGCTCGTGGCGAAGAACTTGCCCCTGGCGGTTCGGGACGGCACGGACATGAATGCGCGGGAGAATATGTGCTGCGCCAGCTTCCTGGCCGGAGCGGCTTTCAACAATGCCGGACTGGGGCTGGTGCACGCCATGTCCCACCCCTTGGGCGGACACTGCAACCTCCCTCACGGCCTCTGCAACGCCCTGCTGCTGCCGGTAGTCTGCCGTTTCAACACCACCCTCGAGACGCTCGGCAGGTTCTCCGACATCGCCGTCGCCCTCGGTGTGGGGCGCTCCTGGAGGGCCGAGCGCGACAACGCGGAGGTAGGGCTCGAGGCGCTTTTTAGCCTCAACCGCAGCCTGGGGCTCCCGAAGGGGCTCCGGGAGCTCGGGGTCCGCAAGGAGGATCTTCCCCTTCTGGCGGAGAGGACGATGGAGGAGGCGATAGGGCGCCCCAACCCCAGGAAGTACGACAAGCGCGATGTCCTCCGCCTCTACGAGGAGGCCTACTGAAAGATGCCCGTTGCCAATAAATACAAAGGAGAAGTACTCGAAATCGAAGGGTTTCGAAGCAGTCAAGGTGAGCCTTCTGCCTGCTTCGCCGAACGACGGTAACTGATAAAGCTCCTAAGCAGCTTGCTACGCTTCGCTGGTTGTCTGCTTTATGTGCCGCCGTTCGCTTAGATATCCAGGTTCTTCACCTCATGTGCATAGGACGTGATGAAGTCCCGTCTCGGCTCGACCCTGTCGCCCATCAGGATGTCGAAGTACTCGTCGGCGAGCAGCTCGTCGTTGAGCTCGATCTGCCGGAGCACACGATTGGTTGGGTCCATCGTCGTCTCCCAGAGCTGGGACGGGTTCATCTCTCCGAGCCCCTTGTAGCGCTGCACCCCGACCTTGGCCGGGTCCGGGGCCCCGTCCACGTGCTGGCGCAGCTCCTTCTCGGTGTAGCAGTACTGGACCTGCTTGCCCTTCTGCACCCTGTAGAGGGGGGGCTGGGCCAGGTAGAGGTAGCCCTGGTTGATCAGCTCAGGCATGTGGCGGTAGAAGAAAGTGAGGAGCAGCGTGCTGATGTGCGCGCCATCGACGTCCGCATCCGTCATGATAATGATCTTGTGGTAGCGCAGCTTTTTCTCGTCGAAATCGTTGCCGATGCCGCAGCCCAGGGCCTGGATGATCGTGCGAATTTCGTTGTTGGAGAGCATCTTGTCGAGCCGCGCCTTCTCCACGTTCAGGATCTTGCCCCTCAGGGGAAGGATGGCCTGGAAGGAGCGGTCGCGGCCCTGCTTGGCGCTGCCTCCGGCGCTGTCGCCCTCGACGATGTAGAGCTCCGTGTTCTCCGGGGTCCTCGAGGAACAGTCCGCGAGCTTCCCGGGAAGGTTCAGGCCCGTCATGGACCCCTTGCGGACGAGCTCGCGCGCCTTCTTGGCGGCCTCGCGGGCCTGCCGGGCGCGGACCGCCTTGTCCACAATGGGGCGGAGAAGGTCGGGAGCGTCCTCGAACCAGGCCAGGAGCCCCTCGTAGACGAAGGAGTCCACGGCGCCCCGGACCTCACTGTTCCCCAGCTTGGTCTTGGTCTGCCCCTCGAACTGGGGGTTGCCCAGCTTGACGGACAGCACGCAGGTCAGGCCCTCCTTCAGGTCGTCGCCGGTGAGGTTCTCGTCCTTGTCGCGCAGGATCTTGTTGTTCCGCGCGGCCTCGTTGACGGCCCGGGTCATGGCGGTCCGGAGCCCCGACACGTGCGTCCCTCCCTCTATCGTGTGGATGAGGTTGGCGAAGGAGAAGATGCGTTCGAGGTAGCTGTCGTTGTATTGGAATCCGACGTCGATCGCGATGCCGTCCCGCTCCCCGGAGAGGATGACGGGAGGGGTGAAGAGGGCCGTCTTGCCGCGGTCCAGATACTCGACGAAGGCCTGGATGCCCCCGTCGAAGTGGTACTCCTTCCTCTCCCCCGTGCGCTCGTCCTCCACGGAGATGGCGAGCCCCGGGTTCAAAAACGCCAGCTCCCGAAGGCGGCTCTTCAACACGTCCAGGGAGTGGTGGACCTCCTCGAAGATCGTGTCGTCGGGGAGGTAGTGGATCAGGGTGCCGCGCCAATCCGCGGGGGTCCCCAGCGAGAGGTCGGTGACGGGAATTCCCCGTTCGAACCGCTGGGTGCGCTGCACGCCGTCGCGCGCGATCGTGACCTCCAGCCAGGTCGAGAGCGCGTTGACCACCGAGACGCCCACGCCGTGAAGTCCGCCCGAGACCTTGTAGGCGCCGTTTCCGAACTTCCCCCCCGCGTGCAGGATGGTGAGGACGACCTCGCAGGTCGGACGCCCGTTGTAGGGGTGCGGGTCCGTGGGGATGCCGCGCCCGTTGTCCCGGACACTGATGCTCTCGTCCGCGTGGATGGTGACCTCGATGCGGTCGCAGTAGCCGCCGATCGCCTCGTCGACGGCATTGTCGACGACCTCGTAGATGAGGTGATGGAGGCCCCGGCTCCCGGTATCCCCGATGTACATGCCGGGGCGCTTGCGAACGGCCTCGAGCCCCTCCAGTACCTGTATGCTTCCGGCGTCGTAGCCGCCCTCCGCGTTCCGTGTGTCCTGAGTCATCTCGCTGCGTTTTCCTCCGTGACAATCTGTGTTCTTGATCGCCGTATTCCCGATCGTCTGGACAATATCCCCGCCTGCGGTGCGTCCTTGGCCAAAGGGGCTTTCGCGGTATTTTTACTCTGCCTTCCGCCCTGTGCTGCTGATATGATACGTCTCCGAGTCGGAATCGTTCAAGTTGGAATTGTTCCGTGTCCAACCTGATCATTATACAATATCGCTTGACGCGGGAGGAATTTTGAATTCCCGCCCGATCTCTGAACGAAAGGTGTCGTCGGTCGTGAACGTCCCAGCCGAAAAGAGCGCTCTGGTCAAAAATTTTCTTCTCTCCCTGCCCGGCCTGCTGAGGCGGGAGTGGCGGTCCGTGTTCGCCGTCCTGTCGGCCAACATCATCTTCGCCTTTGCCGTCAATTATTTCACCCTGCCCTACCGCTTCCCCGACCTCGGGATCTCCGGGCTTGCAGTCCTCTCCAACTACGTCTTCGGGATATCCCCCAGCTGGGTTATTTTCATCGGCAACGTCCTCCTGATCGTCTGGGGGCGCAAAAGCCTGAACCTGCGCTTCCTGGTGCTGACGTTCTCCTCCATCGTGGTGTTCTCGCTGTTCATCCCGATATTTCGGGACATCCCACTGAACCTGCCACGGGACAAGTTCATGGCCACGGTGATCACGGGGCTCCTGAAGGGGATCGCCATCGGGATGCTCTTCAACGTGGGAGGGTCGAGCGGCGGGCTCGACATCGTCGCGATGGTCATGCGCCGGCGCTACGGGATCGAGGTTGGGCGATTCTCCGTCTTCGTCAACTTCCTCATCCTTGTGCTCTCGGCCGGGGTCATCGGCCTGGAGTCGGTCGTGTACGGGGCCGTCGGGCTCTACATCTTCGGCGTCACCCTGGACGGCATGACGCGGAGCTTCGACAAGCGCAAGCAGGCCCTCATCATCACGAACATCCCCGAGGACGTCTGCCATTTCATCACCTCGAAGGGCAAGGGCGTGACCCGCCTCGAGGGGCACGGGGCCTACACGGGGCAGCCCCGCCCCGTGCTCATCTCCCTGCTGGAGCCGCGGCAGATCGTCCAGCTCAAGGCCTTTCTCAAGGAAAAGGACCCGAACGCCTTCCTCTCCATCTGCGACGCGACCGAGGTGCTGGGACAGGGGTTTAAGAGCTGGAAGTCCCTGTAAGCAGGAATAGGGTCGCAGGGCTCTTGGTTTCGGAGGTTTTTCGGCCGGTGCGCTATAATGAACACTTGAATCTACTCCATAAATTTGACATACGAATTCGACATACGATCAGGACGCCCCCGGCCGAGGGGGGTGCCGTCAGAGGTGAATGAGCGGAAATGATATGGAACACGATTAGGAAGGCGTTGGGGCTCGACCCCAACGACCGTGCGCTGAGAAAGTACGAGGGCGTCGTGGAGCAGATCAACGAGCTCTCGGAGGAGTTGGAGGCCCGGACCGAGGAGGAGCTGCGTCTCATGGGGGCTCGCCTGCGCGAGCGGGCCAAGGACGGGGAGCCCCTGGAGGAACTTCTCGTCGAGGTCTTCGCGCTCGTGCGCGAGGTCTCCCGGAGGACGATAGGGCTCCGGCACTACGACGTACAGCTGATTGGAGGCATGGCCCTGCACGACGGTCGCATCGCCGAGATGCGGACCGGCGAGGGGAAGACCCTCGTAGCCACCCTGGCCGTCGTCCTGAACGCGCTCTCCGGCGAGGGCGTCCACCTGATCACGGTCAACGATTACCTTGCGAAGCGCGACGCCGCATGGATGGCCCCGATCTACAACTTCCTGGGGCTCTCCGTGGGCGTCATCTACCCCTACATGCCGCCGGAGGAACGCTACGAGGCCTACAGGGCGGACATCACCTACGGGACGAACAGCGAGTTCGGGTTCGACTACCTGAGGGACAACATGGTCATGCACGCCGAGCAGATGGTGCAGCGAGCCCATGCCTACTGCATCGTCGACGAGGTGGACTCGATCCTCGTGGACGAGGCGCGGACGCCCCTCATCATCTCGGGTCCATCCGACGACAACGTGGAGCTCTACGTCAAGGCGGATGGGGTGGCCCGGCAGCTGACGGAGGGCAAGGACTACGAGAAGGACGAGAAGGAGCGCAGCATCGCCATCACGGAGGCCGGAATCCAGCGCTGCGAGGACATCCTCAAGATACCGGGGCTCTTCTCGGACGCCGCGAAGTCCGAGCTGGCGCACCGCATCGTGCAGGCCCTGAAGGCCCACCGCCTGTTCCAGCGCGACGTCGACTACGTCGTGAAGGACGGGGAGATCGTGATCGTCGACGAGTTCACGGGACGCCTCATGGTGGGGCGCCGCTACTCGGACGGGCTCCATCAGGCCATCGAGGCGAAGGAGCGCGTCAAGGTGGGGCGCGAGAGCCAGACCCTGGCGACGATCACGCTCCAGAACTACTTCCGCATGTACCGCAAGCTGGCCGGGATGACGGGCACCGCGGCCACGGAGGCCGAGGAGTTCAAGGAGATCTACGGGCTCCAGGTCGTGACCATCCCGACGCACCGGAAGATGATCCGCCAGGACTGTCCCGACGTGATCTACGGGACGATGCTCGAGAAGTTCGGAGCCGTCGCGGACGACGTGGAGGAATGCCACAAGCGCGGACAGCCCGTCCTCGTCGGGACGACTTCCATCGAGAACTCCGAGCGGGTCAGCAGGCTGCTCAAGGCCCGTAAGGTCCCGCATCAGGTGCTGAACGCCAAGCACCACGAGAGGGAGGCCCACATCGTGGCCCAGGCCGGGCACCTCGGCGCCGTGACGGTGGCGACGAACATGGCCGGCCGCGGAACGGACATCATGCTTGGGGGCAACCCGGAGTTCCTGGCCAAGGAGAAGCTCCTCTCCGACAGGCCGTCCCTGGAATGGACGGTCAAGGGAGTGGACGAGGAGGACGTTTACGGCTACTTCGTGCGCTACTCCAACCTCCAGGCCGACGACCTCGCGCGCAACTACCTCCGGGACCGCCGCATCGCGGAGGAGGGGAGCGGGCTGGAGTTTCTGTGCGCCGTCTTCGGCCGCATCAAAAAGGCCTACGAGGCCCGGCTGGAGGAGTTCCGGGAGCTCTGCCGGGGGGAGCACGACAAGGTCGCCGCATTGGGCGGGCTGGCGATCATCGGGACGGAGCGCCACGAGTCCCGGCGTATCGACAACCAGCTTCGGGGCCGTTCCGGCCGCCAGGGCGATCCCGGCATGAGCCGCTTCTACCTCTCGCTGGAGGACAACCTGCTGCGCCTCTTCGGCTCGGAGCGCATTCAGGGCCTGATGGGCCGGCTTGGCATGAAGGACGGCGAGGCCATCGAGTCCGGGATGCTCTCGAAGGTCATCGAGTCCTCGCAGCACAAGGTCGAGCAGATGCACTTCGACATCCGCAAGCAGCTGCTGGCCTACGACAACGTCATGAACCGCCAGCGCGAGGCCGTCTACGACGAACGGCAGACGATCCTGAACGATGGGGATATGGTCGATTACGGCTGGGGGGTCGTCAACGGCGTCATTGTCGAGATTCTGGACCGCTATTTCCCCAGGGAGGGGGAGCCGGATGCCGGACGGGCTGCGGCGCGGATACGTGCCATCTTCGGCCCCGGCAGCGACGAGCTGGTGGGGCGCATCGACAGCCAGGCTGGCATGGAGCTGGTGCGGGACGAGATCGTAGCCTCCCTGAAGGCGCGCTACGATAAAAAGGCCGAGGAACTGACACCGGAGATCGCCGGTGGGCTGGTGCGTTACGTGGTGCTGAACACTCTGGACGACGCCTGGCGCGATCATCTCCTGGCGATGGACGAACTGAGGCGCGGCATCGGCCTCAGAGCCATAGGACAGAAGGACCCACTGCTGGAGTACCAGTTCGAGTCCTACAATCTTTTTCAGGAGATGATGCTGCGGGTTCGGGAGTCCTTTGCGGAACAGTTTTTCCGGGTCCGCGTGGTGACCGAGGAGGAGCGCCGCAGTCCCCGCCGAATCTCCGAGGGGCGCGATTTCGTCCTCCCCGGTTTTGGGCGGGGACAGGAGGACGCCGTGCCCGAGGAGCTTCCCCGCGGTGAGGGACGGCCCGAGCCCATCCGCAAGGGCCCGCGGGTGGGGCGCAACGACCCCTGCCCCTGTGGCAGTGGAAAGAAATACAAGCACTGCTGCGGCAAGGGCGCGTGAATTTCATCCGCTGGAATCTCCCCCGTGCCTTCCCCCCGCGGGCATTGCCATTGAGGAAGGCGTGCGCCGAACGAGGGCGCATCGGAATGAGGGTATGCCGGAATGAAGGTATGTCGGAATGAGGAAGGAGTGCGTCGAATGAGTCCGACGGTGAAGTTCTTGTCGAGAAAATTTCCGTCTTCGGGGGCCATCCTCGGAATCTTTCTCGGGATCTTTTTCCTATGCCCGCCGCCTGCGGGGGCGTCGGTCCCCGAGTACGACCTCGCGCGGATGCGGCAGGTGAACCCGGACTTCTCGACATATCCCGACGCACGGGGAATCATCTGGCTCAAACGGGTCTCCTGTGGACCCGCCCGGGATGGAGGGACGGAACGAACCCATCTCTGGGTGCTGCTGGGGCGCAGTGGTCTGGACAGGCGCTGGCTGAACTGGGATATCCCCGATCCTCCGGGGGGGAGCGCGAGGGTCCTGGAGGCGGGGGTCTATGCCTTCGGGTCCGGCCGGAAGCTCGCCGACGTCCTTCCCTCCGAGCGGGATCAGGGAGGCGTGACGATGCGTTCCGTGCGCTTCGAGGGGC
>CAJPSE010000056.1 GCA_905373185.1 uncultured Fretibacterium sp. | reverse complement strand
ATGAAGCGCTTGGCGGGCTCGTCCAGCTTGATGCCGTCCAGCACCTGGTCGTCCTCCCCCACCATGCCCAGCGTCGTCACGGCCAGGGACTGGGTCTCGCCGCGGGTGAAGAGCGCCGAACCGTGGACACGGGGCAGGATCCCCGTCTCGCAGGAGATGGGGCGCAGCTCGTCCATGGCCCTGCCGTCGACGCGAACCCCCTCGTCGACGATGATGGCGCGCATGATGTCCTTGACGCGCCCGTCGACGCATGCGGAGATGTACTCCCCCTTGTCGGGGAACGCCGCGGAAAAGTGCTCCTTCGCCGCCCTCTTGACCTCCGCAATCTTCTCGTAGCGGGGCTTCTTCTCATGAATGCGGACGGCGGCGTCGATCTCCCGGTCCAGGTTCGCGCGGACCCAATCGTCGATCTCGGGGATGCGCTCGGGAAGGGGAATCGCGATCTCGGGCTTACCAATCTCCTCCTTCATCTGCCGGAAGAGGGCTATGAGCTTGCGGATCTCGGAGTGGGCCAGGTCGAGAGCGTCGACGAGGACCTCCTCGGAGACCTCCTGCGATCCGGACTCCACCATGGTGATGCCATCGTCGTGACCGGCGACCAAAAGCTCCAGCCGGGACTCGGCCATCTGCGCCTCCGTGGGGTTGACGATCAAACTATCCCCGACCAGCCCGATGCGCACCGCCCCCACGGGGCCGCCCCAGGGGATCCCCGAGATGGACAGGGCCGCCGAGGCTGCGTTGATGCCCAGCACGTTGGGCGGATAGACCTGATCCATCGCCATGACCGTACTCACCACGTGGACGTCGTTGCGCATGGCGTCGTCGAACAACGAACGGATGGAGCGGTCCGCGACGCGCGCGCTGAGGATGGCGGACTCGGAGGGCCGTCCCTCGCGCTTGATGAACCCGCCGGGGATCTTCCCGGCCGAATAGTAGCGCTCCTCGAAATCCACCAACAGGGGGAAGAAATCTATGCCCGTCCGGGGCGTATCGGTGACGCAGGCCGTCGTCAGCACGACCGTCTCTCCGTGGGACGCCATCACCGCGCCGTTCGCCTGCCTGGCAACCTTACCCGTCCGGAAGACGAGCGGCTGCTCGCCGATCCGTACGGAATATTCCTTTTCCATATAATAGCCTCCTCGATTTTTTTATCTTTTCCTGCATATACAAGGATAAGAATAACATAATACGAACGTTACTCCAAGGGAAAAGCCGATGAATATACAGGTTGAGGAACGAACCGAGGCCGGGGAAGACACACCCCCCGGCCTCGGCATTCGCATCGTTTATTTTCTACGTTTTTACGCGCCTCACTCCACGATGTACATGAAGGACACGCCCTTAGGCCCTCGCCAGAGATCGTCGATACGCCACAGGTCCTCCACAAGTTTGAAAAGGTGGTTGTACCTGGACCGCGTCACCCCGTCGGGGTTCAGCATGTTATCCGCGTCCGGATCCTTTGGCGGTTCCACGCCCTTCCGCCTGGCCTCGGCGACCTGACGCCGATACTCCTTGCGTCTCTCAAAGGCGTCCTCCAGCGGCTTGATCATGCCCGGCAGCTTTTTCAGCTTCTCGTCCAGCAACGCCTCGGCCCTCTCCGCATCCTTGACGCTCCGCAGGCTCAGGACGGCGTAGTCCTTCAAGAAATCCTCGTAGGTCAGATGCTTGACCACAACGGTGTGGTTCTCGTCATTGTTCGAGGTCACCCGGCGCTCCCAATCCTCCAACCGCCGGGCCATCACCTCGGTTTTATCGGTTATCTCGGTCACATAGCTGTCGCACGCCCCACCGGCCCTCAGAATCGTGGCCGTCGAGGTGCCGTCGCCGTTGTCGAGGAACGGCCCCGGCTCGAGGCCCCGCTCCCTGCGCTTAAAATCCCGCTCCAGAAGGGCGACCGCCAGCTCTCGGTTCTTATGGACATGGCTCTTCGCCTTCTCGAAGAACTCCGCATCCAAGGGGCTATCCGGGTCCTTGCCGTCCAGGAGCAGCTTCATCCGGGCCGTATCGAAGGACATCTCGGCCTGGAGGCGCGTCAGCTCCTTGTCCAGCTCCAGACGGTCCCTGCTCGTGAGGTAGTTCTCCTGTCCCAGCTTCGCCAGGTCCTTCATGGCCGTCATGGTCGCGGCGGCGCGCTTGACGTAACACTCGGCCTCCGTGTTCCTCTCCTTGGGAAGCTTCGCCGCGGCCTTGGCCTGCTCCGTCTCCGGCAGCTCCGCCCTCCGGCCGGCCTCCGGCTTCACGGCCGACGGTGCTGATGTCGCCGTCCGGCTCAGGCGCACCCCCTCCTCGGAGAGGAGAACCTCGTCCCGCGGGCCGGGCTCCGTAACCGAGGAAGATGGGGTGGAAGACAGGTTCAGCCTCGAAAGGGCGCGCAGATCCTGCGCGTGAAACGGGGACGGCCGATGCATCAGCCGCGCCCACAGGCCGCTTCCGACACCAAAGCTCATCGTGCGTCAACCTCCTTGTCCTGTTTCAAAGCCTTATCCTTCGGACCTCCTGTCCTCAGGAACGCTTGAAGCGCAACTCTTTAATCATTATACATCTCGCTTTATACATCTCGCTTTTATTACACCCCAGGCGAACGCCGGACCGGCCGGACTCATTCCTCTCCTCTCAGGTGCGAGACGATCTTCCGGGCCAGGGCGGGCCCGAGGCCGGGCACGGAACAGAGCTCCTCGGGCTCCAGGGCGGCGATGCGCTGGACGGAACCGAAGCGCACCAGCAGCTGGGCCGCGCGTGCCTTGCCTATGCCAGGCACGTCCTCCA
The DNA here is from genome assembly GCA_905373185.1 of uncultured Fretibacterium sp. Lineage (GTDB taxonomy): Bacteria > Synergistota > Synergistia > Synergistales > Aminobacteriaceae > CAJPSE01. The sequence goes on along the minus strand of CAJPSE010000056.1, from coordinate 6,696 downwards.
GGGCCGACCGGCGCAGCCTTCCGGCCCGCGCGTTGCGGTGCGTCGTGATGGCGTAGCGATGGACCTCGTCCCGCAGGCGCTGAAGAAGCTGCAGGACGGGGTCGTCGAGCCCCAGTCGCAGAGGGTCGTTCGGCCGTCCGGGCAGGAAGACCAGCTCCTCCCGCTCGGCCAGGGCAATCAGGGGAAGCTCCAGCTTCAGCTCATCGAGGGCCTCCAGCGCAAACTCCAGCTGGATGGGGCCTCCGTCGATGAGGGTGAGCTGCGGCATGGGCTCGGACTTGTCCAGGACGTGCCGGTAGCGGCGCAGCACCGTCTCCCGCATGGAGGCGAAGTCGTCAATCTCCCCGTCCTGCAGGGTCCGGATTTTGAAGCGGCGGTAGAGCGAGGGGTTGGGGCGCCCCTGCTCGAAGACGACGCAGCACCCGTAGGTCTCGTGCCCGGACATGTGGGAGATGTCGAAGGCGTCCATCCGCCACGGAAGCGTCTTGAGCCCGAAGAGCTCCTGCATCCGGTTCAGCACCTGCCAGGTCTCGCTGTCCAGGTCCTCCTGAAGCGTCGAGGAGACGCGCTGGCGCGATATCCGCCACAGCGCGCGGATGGTGTCGCGGTACCGCGCGGCCTCCTCGAAGGCCAGGCGCTTCGCGGCCGCGTCCATCCTGTGGCGGAGCCGCTCGACCAGCTCGGCGGTATTGCCCTGGAGGAGCAGGATGATGTCGTTCACGCGCTCGCGGTACTCCGCCTCCGTGCAGAGCGCCGCACAGGCGCCCATGGACCGGCCGAGGCTGTACTCCAGGCAGGGGCGCCGCCCGGGGTCCGGGCGCAGCTCCGACCGGCAGACGCGCAGGGGGAAATAGCGCTCCGCCAGGCGCAGCAGGGTGCGGATATTCCCGGCACTGACGAAGGGCCCCAGATAGACGGAGCCGTCATCCTCCTTCCGGCGCGTGATCTCCAGGCGCGGAAAGGCCTCGTCCGTGATGCGGATGTAGGGGTAGCGGTCGCTCATCTTGAGGTCGATGTTGAAGAAGGGCGAGTAGCGCCGGATCAGCTTGGCCTCGACGATCAGGGCCTCGGCCTCGCTCTCCGTGCGGATGACGGAGATGTCCCGAACCAGCGACACCAGCTTGCGGAGCCGCGGCGAGGCAAACCCCGAGTGCCGGAAGTACGACGACACGCGGCGCTTGAGCTTGATGGCCTTGCCCACGTAGAGGACGGTCCCCTCCTCGTCCCGCATGATGTAGACCCCGGGCTTCTCGGGCAGCCCCTTGAGGATGGCGGCGATGTGCGGCGAGGTCATGGCAAAGGCCCCCCGCCCGAAGAGCGGGGGCTCACGGCATGGAACGTTTCGATCCTCCGGGTCCCGAATCCCACGGGACGTGCGACGCGCCACATGCCTACAGTTTACCGCGCATCCCGTCCGCCGTCACCTGGAGGGGATGCGCCCCAAACCGCGGGTAAAAAAAGAGCACATGGCAGGAACCGTTTACAAAAAATAGCGTCGAGCTTAGGTCGTCAGACCACAAGCCATCACCTGCAGGACGGCACTTCGAGGCGTTATATGCGGAGCTGTTCGGTGTCGATAAATCCGCCATCGGCAAACACATGAACAATACTTTCAACGAGGGTGAGCTTTCCGAAAGGGTGGTTGCTGCAGTTTATGCAACGACCACTCAACACGGGGCAAGGGCAGTCGGCACTCCAAACCCCGGCCCATTTTTTCGGCCCGTCAGTCCCTTTGTCCGTAGCTCTTGAACTTCTCCAGGACGACCTCCATATCCGCCTCCGACAGCAGGACCGGCTTGCCCATGCTGCGGGCCCGGCAGTAGAGCTCGCAGACGAACTCGATCTCCTCGGCCGCATTGAAGGCGTAGCGGACATTGGGTCCCGCCGCCAGCAGGCCGTGGTTGCCCAACAGCACGGCGTAGCGGTCCCTCATCCCCTCGAAGGCCAGCCGAGCCAGCTCCGGCGAGCCGAACGGGGCATATTCGGTGCAGCGGACGTCGCATCCGGCGAAGCCTATCAGGTAGTGCACGGGGGGAAGGCCCTCGTGCAGGCAGGCCAGGGTCGTCGCACAGGTCGAATGCGTGTGCACCACCGCCCCCACGTCCTCACGTCCGGCGTAGAGGACGCGGTGCATATCGACCTCGCTCGACGGGACGCGCCTCCCCTCCACGACCCTGCCCTCGAGGTCGAGCACCACGACATCCTCCGGCTCGGTCCGGAAGTAATCCATTCCACTGGGGCTGATCGCCATCAATCCTCGCTCCCGACTGCAGACGCTGACGTTTCCGCCCGTCCCTCGGGTCAGATGATGCGTCACGAGCCTGCGGCAGTAATCGACGACGCTCTCTCGCTCCTCTTGCAGCAGCATCACGTTCGCTCCTCTCAAAAAGCCGCGTTCCATACGTCGCGGGACGCCCGTCCCGACGACCGGCAAAGGACATTCTCGGCCACGCTCCAGAAACGGCGCGGGGACGCGTCGAACGACGCCTCTTTGGACAGTTCCCGGCCGCTTCCCGGCTTCGGCACAGGGCGCAACGCGCGCTCCGTCCGGCCCCGCCGCCATTCGTTATATTATAATTATAGAATGTTACCGCTGTGAGCCGTTGGTTCGGGCATCCAGAATGGAGGGGCAAAGTTGCCGAATTACATCTCCGCCTTTCGGAATACGTCCTCGGCCGCCGCCGTCATTATATCCGTGGCGCTCATGCTGTTCTCCGGGTTCATGGCGACGCGTCTGACGAAGCGCCTGAGGCTGCCCGACGTGACCGCCTATATCGTCTCCGGGATCCTGATTGGGCCTTACTGCCTGCACCTCGTTCCCCCAAAGATCATTGACGGCACGGATTTTCTGCCGGACATCGCACTCGCCTTCATCGCGTTCGGCACGGGCGAGTTCTTCAGGATGTCCATTCTGAGGAAGAATGGGTTGAAGGTGGTCATCATAACAATTCTGGAGGCATGCTTGACCTCGCTCCTCATCTTCGCCGTCGTCTATTACGTCCTTCGCCTCAATTTCGCCTTCTCGGTCGTTTTGGGCGCGCTCGCCTCGGCGACCGCGCCCGCCTCGACCATGATGACGATCCGGCAGACGGGGGCAAAGGGGGACTTCGTCAACACGCTCTTGCAGGTCGTGGCGCTCGATGACGTCGTCGGGCTGATCGAGTACAGCATCGCCATCTCCGTCGCCCTCGCCTCAATCTCCGGTCCGGGCACGGGCTCGGGAGTGGGCTTCGATCTTCAATTCGACCTTCGAAACGTCCTTCTTCCCATCGCCGTCAACGCAGGGGTCCTGGCCCTCGGCTGCTTCTTCGGCCTCGCGATGAAGTGGATGCTGTTCAAAAAACACTCCACCGACAACCGGCTGATCATTGCCATTGCCCTGTTGTTCTCGTTCTGCGGCATCTGCACGCTCTTCGATGTTTCCCCGCTGCTGGGATGCATGTCGATGGGCACGGTCTACGTCAACCTCACCGAGGACGACAAGCTTTTCAAGCAGCTGAACTATTTCAGCCCTCCGATCCTCCTTCTGTTCTTCGTCAGGTCGGGGCTGTCATTCGAGCTGGACGCGCTCTTCAGCACGTCGGCCGTCGTCGGCAGCGCGCCGCTCCTCCTCGTCGGGGTCGTCTATTTCATCGTCCGTATACTGGGGAAATACGCCGGCGCGTTCTGGGGATGCCTTCTCGTGCACAAGCCGAAAAACGTCAGGAATTACCTCGGGCTGGCCCTGATCCCGCAGGCGGGCGTCGCCATCGGCCTCGCGGCCCTCGGAGCGAGGACGCTCGGCGGGGAGATGGGAGGGGCGCTGCAGACGATCATCCTCGCCTCCAGCGTCCTTTACGAGCTGATCGGACCGGGCTGCGCAAAGCTCTCGCTGTATCTGTCGGGCTCCTATCACACGCGGCTGGAGGACATCGTCCCGGAGGAGGACCTCCCGGCGAGCGAGGGGCGGAGGTCCGCCATAGAGCTGCTGATCGAGAGGATACAGAAAATACAGAAGGAGCTTCCGCCCCCCAACCCCCTCCTCTCCGAGGAGGAGGATGCCTTTATGGAGGCATCGGAGAAACAATATGCGGCGATGGAGGCGAGCCGCCGCTATGCGAACATCCGCCGTTCGCGCTTGAGGAGGTTTTAGGTGTCATGAATACGCAAATCGACGATCTGGCCGTGGCAATGCTGGGAGGCTGGACGGGGGAGCTCAACGTCCGTTCCGTCGTACTGAGGATTTTGCTGTCGGTCGTGCTGGCGGCGATAATCGGCTGCGAGCGTTCCAGCAAGCGGCACGCCGCGGGGCTGCGCACCTTCATCCTCGTGTCCTTGGCCTCCACGACGGCCATGCTGACGGACCTATACCTCTGCCGCGCCGCAGCGGAGAGCTTCCCCCTCATCTCGGCGGCGGCCGTGGTCGGCGCCGCGATGGTCAGCGTCAACGCCATCCTGTTCAGCTCGAGGAGCCAGATCAAGGGCCTCACCACGGCGGCGGCCCTCTGGTGCTGCGGGCTGGTCGGGATGGCGCTGGGAGCCGGGCTCTACACGGTGGCGTCGATCTCCTTCCTGGCCCTGTTCTCCAGCCTGGCCCTGTTTCCCCCCATCGAAACGTATATGAAGGATAACTCGAACCATTTCGAGATCCATTTGGAGCTGAAGAGCAAGGGCAACCTGCAGTACTTCGTCACGACGGTCCGGAGCCTGGGGATCCGAATTGAGGACATAGAATCCAATCCCGCATACCTGAACTCGGGCCTGAGCGTCTATACCGTATCCTTGACAATCAACAGCGCCGAGCTGAAGAAGTACAAAAAACACAGCGAGATCATCGAAGCTCTGCGTTCGCTCGAGTACATCTCTCACATCGAGGAGATCAACTGACCGCACCGGGCGCGGACGATCACGACGAAAACCAAACTTCAAATCCCGCAATCTGGTCGGGCTTGCAAACTTTCAGAGGCTTGCACTTATTTTCTTTTGTCGCATTGCTCGCAGCGGCACGCTCCGCCTTCTCGCCCCCCTTTCCCGGTAGAGGTAGTATACCCCTCTTCTTGGGCACGGAGTACGTCATGGCGAATCCACTCTCCTATCCTGTGCAGGAGATGCCTGTCCCGGTTACCGTGAATGAGGCCCATTTCGCCTTGGGCCGTGTACTTCTTCCCGAGCCTGATTATCTGCCTCCGACAGAGGCCCATAAGCAGACGGCCAGCTCTGGTAAAGCCCCTAAGCGTATAGTGGTCCCCCTCTAGAGGACCACTATAATTATCCCAAAAGACCTATCGTGCGGGGGAGAGCCGAAGGTTTAGATTGTAAATCCAAGCTTCGATTACGCGATGGAGCATTATCTGAAAGACAGCTCAATTCTCTTTGTCATGACCGTCTGCACGGTACCGAAGGAGGAGAGCGTCGTGCACGGACTCTTCATCGGCGAGGGGCGCGACTGTCTGACCGCAGCGATAGAATTAGCGGTGGAAAAGAACGTCGAGTTTGTTGAGCGCGGCATTCGAAAATGCGTGGCATGGCTCGACCCCTCTGAGTTTAAGAGCACATGGCTTGGGAACAAAGCGATATACCGCACACGCATGGCGATCGAGGACGGCGGCGAGCTCGTCGTCCTCGCCCCAGGCATCGCGAAGTTCGGCAAGGACGCGCAGTGCGACACGCTGATCCGCAAATACGGCTACAGGGGACGGCTCCGCACGCTGGAACAATTCCGAAAGCCGGAAAACCAGGATCTGCGTGACAACATGGGGGCGGCGGCACATTTAATCCACGGCTCGCCGGACGGGCGTTTTACGGTTACATACGCCGTCAGGGAAATATCTCAGGAGGAAATTGCCTCAGTCGGCTTTATACCCGCAAACTATGACGAACTCATCAAAAAATACAACCCGAAAATTCTGCGCCAGGGGTGGAACACTGCGGACGGCCAGGAGATTTATTTTATCCAAAACCCAGCCCTCGGACTCTGGACCACCCATGAACGCTTTAACGCCAATTCATAACCCTCCCTTCCCCCTCCTGTGGTTTTGCGGGCTTTTTCTGCATCCTGTCGAACAAGAGCAAGGCTCCAGTGGAAGCGCTTCGTGTGTATCGGACTAAAGACGTTGTAGAGAACAGTTTCGACGACCTGAAGAATCAGCTGGACATGAAACGCCCGCGAGTTCACGATTCTGGAGTGATGGATACTCGGCTCTTTTTACAGTTTTTGCCCCTGATATTCATCTGTCACATCCGAAATACATGCAATGGGGGAACGGGACCGCTCGCTTTCCATGTACGAGGAAGCGGAGTCCGAGGAGTCTGCGGCATGAGCCTACCGGGTCGTGAAGTCCGGGCGTTTGTTCTTCGAAGCGAGGAAACGCCCGTCTATCCTGTAAGGGCGGCGCAGGGGCAACCCTTACAAGAGGAAAACGCGGCCATATGGCCGGGGGCATATCAAGGACGCCGTCTCCATCGAGCTCCGACCCAAGGAAGTCGAACAGAGGCTTAACATCGGAGATTGGGAGACGGACACTGTTTTAGGCAAGTCAGGGACTGGCCTCCCATCGCAATTATGAAAAAAGGACACCACAGGAGGAGGCCGTCGCTCGTGGCGACATGCTCCAAGGGGATGATTTTCCCCCTCAATCCCTGTATGGCGAGCTTGGGCAGACTCGAACTGCCGACCTACGGCTTAGGAGGCCGTCGCTCTATCCACTGAGCTACAAG
>CAJPSE010000055.1 GCA_905373185.1 uncultured Fretibacterium sp. | reverse complement strand
CCGGGACGATCTCCAGCCCTTCCACTCGCTCGGCACGCTCGCGCAAGCTGACGACGGCGCAGGAGAACCCCAGCCGTGCGGCCTCCCGAAGCCGAACCCCCAGGCGCGTCACGGGGCGCACCTCCCCCGCCAGCCCCACCTCGCCCAGCCAGCAGGCCCCCGTCCGGAGCGGCGCGTCCCTCAGGGCCGAGGCCAGGGCGGCGCAGGCCGCCAGGTCCGCCGAGGGGTCCTGGAGGGAAAGCCCGCCCGCCACGTTCATGTAGAGGTCGTGCCCGCTGCAGGGCAGCCCGCAGCGCTTCTCCACGACGGCCGTCAGAAGCTGGAAGCGGTTCAGCTCGATGCCCCGCGCCGTGCGCCGCGGGTAGGGGAACACCGTGGGGCCCGCCAGGGTCTGGAGCTCGGCGGCCAGGGGGGTCGTCCCCTCCAGCGCTATGGTCATGGCGACGCCGGAGACCGCCGTGTCCGAGCGGTTCCAATAGAGTCCGCTCTTGTCCTCTATGGCCGTCAGGCCGTCCTCCCGCATCTCGAAGACGCCCAGCTCGTCCGTGCTGCCGTAGCGGTTCTTGGCCGCGCGCAGCATCCGGTAGGACGAGTACCCCTCCCCGGAGAAGATCAGCACCGTATCCACCATGTGCTCCAGCAGCATGGGCCCCGCCAGCCGGCCGTCCTTGGTGATGTGCCCCACGAGCACCGCCGGTACGCGGTCCGCCCGGGCGGCGTCCACCAGCCTCTGGGCGACGGCCCGCACCTGATTGGGCGTCCCGGGCCACCCCGCCTCCCCCTCGGCCCTCATGGCCTGGACACTGTCCAGCACGACGAAGGAAACATCCTTCATGTTCCCGAGCGCACCCTCCAGCTCGTTGCCGCAGCAGAGCAGCAGCCGGTCCGAGGCCACCCCGAGCCGGGCGGCGCGGAGGGCAACCTGAGCCTCGGACTCCTCGCCCGAGATGTAGAGCACGGAGGCCCCGGACTCCGCGACCCGCCCCGCGGCCTGGAGCAGCAGCGTCGACTTGCCGATGCCCGGCTGGCCGCCGAGCAGGACGACGCCCCCCGGGACCAGCCCGCCGCCCAGCACCCGGTCCAGCTCCCCGATACCCGTCGAGAGGCGCTGCGGAGGACGGACGTCGACGGCGCTCACCACCCGTGCGGTGGTCCTCGGCCGGGCGGAGGCCCCCTGCTCGGGCTCCAGGGTCCCCCACGCCCCGCAGGACGGGCAGCGCCCCGTGCGCGTGATCGTCATATGGCCGCAGTCGGCACACACGTAACGAACCGGTTCGTCCCTTCTCACGAAATACCTCCAGACAATAGCCCCATAAAGAAGACCCCTTGGGCTGAAGCCGGCGAAAAACGCGCAAAAGCTCCGTGGGAAAAACCACGGGGACGAAAAGTTCTCGTTCCTCAAGCCTCATTATACCGTTCCACAAAATTATATTGTTCCATAAAATAGACGACCCACCCCAAAGAGTGAGCCGCCTGTTTTGCCGCAAAAAATCTCAGCCGTTGATCGCTTTTCGGTTATTTCTCCTCTACATTATTCCTCAATGATGCTCAGAATCCAGTTTATCCATCCTGTAATCGTGGAGGAACGACGCTCATAAGTGCTGTCGGCCTCTACGTGATAAAGATTTGAATCCTTCATTATGCGCGTGACCGTACACGTATCAGGCATTGCTCCCGACCGCAGGTGCAATTTCAAGGTCTCATTGAAGGCCCTGTGCTTTAAAATTTGAGTGATAATTGCAAGCTGGCGTTCCCTATATCCCAGCCCCATTATATAGCGGCCTACCGGAGAGAGCGTAAACCAGATTGTGTCATCCTGATGGTTTCTCTCTTTTTCAAAAAGGCCCAGGTAGCGCCCCGCATCCGTGTAGTAGTTGGTTTGTCTTTTATCAAAAGCATATTCCGATGTTATGTCCTGCTTTGTCATGGGCTTTTCGTTCAGCAGCTCCATCAGGTTGATAACGCGGGACATACTGTTTGCCTGCGGAAACGATATGGTTGGTTCGGGCTCCTGCCGCACCTTATGTAGAACATTCTCGATGTCCGGCAAAGAGATCTCCGTAGCTATAATGTAGTTCTTTTGCTTCACCAAACGCAGGGAATTGTAGTTCATCGGATCGTCAAACTGGTACTGATACAGATTGAATACGCCATTGGAGAAAATAAGGAATACGAGTTTTATGGTCTTTGTCACACGGCCGCCCCAAACCCGAAAAGGGTAATACAGCTGACGCACAAGAAAATCGTCCGATAAATCTCGCTTGGCCTCAAACAGCGAAAGGTAGTTGATTCCCTCATAGGCCGCATCGATTTCAATCTGAGAGTTATTGACCTCGACCGTTCGGGTTCCGTTTTCTGTTGTGATATTGAACTTGAAAGTGCCCGACCCCATTCTCCCACTTACCGTCGGAACAAGCTCATCATCCTCCAGAAAATCCCCTAAAATACCACAGGCATTCGCGCAGTTGAGGGCAATCGCCTCACTTGAGAGAAACTGCGGCATGAGGCTCTGTATATGCGCGGGAATTGAGATTCGCCGCACCTCATCACCGGGGGGATCGAACTCCTTGTATGCGGCAAAAGAGGAGATCACATAATCCCCACGGGTAACCGGAAGAATCGATAAGTTGTTCTCCGCAAATACAGCCGGCAAATTGACCTTGTGATCGAACTTGGTCATTAACCGGGGCTCACGGAACTCCTTTATCTGGTCAGCCGAGATCAAAAACTGTCCCTGCCGCCTTATCGCGTCAAGGATGTTATACTTCTCAAAGAGGCTCTGCCACGCAGCATCATTGAGTCCCATAGTTGGTGACAAGCACCTCCTCAATCTCTCCACGCTTTGTTGCGTCGGAGTTGATAGCTCGCTTGGCCCTTACGATGCTTACGGAGTAGTCCTTGTACAGCTCCCTTATGAACTCCGTCGCTGAGTTTGATAACATAAACTTTACCCCTCGCTCTGTCAGGGAATCACAGCATTGTTTTAGACGCACTTGCTCCTTCCTGTCAAATCCGCCTTTATTGTATCCGGTAAAACTGGCGGTATCGGAAACCGGATCGTAGGGAGGATCGAGGTAGACAAAACTGCCCTTGCCGACGCGGGCAAGCGTTCGTTCAAAATCTTCACTGTAAAAGGTGACGCTGTTTGCGGTAAAATACTTACTTACCGCCCGTAGAACAGGCTCATTTACAATATTGGGGTTCTTGTAATGCCCAAACGGAGAATTAAACTCTCCCGAAGAATTCACCCTGAACAATCCATTGAAGCAGGTTTTGTTCAAGTATATAAGCCGCGACGCTTTTTCAAGTTTTGACAAAGCTCGATAAGAAGCCTTGTCCCTGTCAATATCGCGCACAGCGTAAAAATGCTCGGACGTATTTTCGTGTTTCTTCAGTGATTCAATCAATCCATCAACATCATCACGGATAACCTCATACATCGTTATCAGGTCCGCATTAAGGTCATTGACGATGGCCTTTGAAGGCTGGATTGCAAAGAGAACAGCCCCACCGCCAAGGAAAGGCTCACAATAATGAGTGATCCTCCTGGGAAGCAAGGGGGTTATCTCGTCCAACAGCTGACGCTTGCCGCCCACCCATTTAACAACAGGTGCAGCCAACTTATTCTTAGCCACGGCACTCCCCCCTCACAGATCATATACAATAAATTTTAGCAGAAGGTTCCTCTATTGCAGGACCGTCTCCTTATCGTGTGCCTTATGCCCGGGATTGGCGGGGGCGTGGGCATATAGGTATATAATTGAAAGGAATCTTTATGCTCCTCGTCGGCAGAGCACTATCTTTACGACAAAGTTCGGGGGTCCTTCGCAAAGTGAACAAGAATACTCTAGGCGTCCTCTGCGCCGCGTCCACAGGCCTTCTGTGGGCCTTGAGCAGCCCAGCGTCGAAGCTCCTAGGGGATAGCGGCGCGGACATGCTCACCGTGGTCTTCTTCCGCTGTCTCCTCACCCCGCTGCCACTGGGCCTCTGGATCCGACTTTGCGCCCCTGGGCACTTCCGCGTGGGGCGGAGGGACTTGCTGGTCCTGTTCCTGATCTCGCCCCTGGCGCCCCTGTGCTCCTACCTGGGGTTCATGCTCTCGGTCGCCTATCTTCCCGTCGCCACGGCGCTGGTCGTCCACTACACCACCCCCATCGCCACGGCCATGGGGTCCTCGCTGATGACGGGCGAGAAACCCAGCGTCCACGACCTGTGCGGCGCCTTCATCGTCACGATCGGCGTCGCATGCTCCGTGATGCGCCCCGACTGGACACTGGACAGCGCGCTCTCCATCCCCGGGATGGTCTGGGGCGCACTGGGCGTCCTCGGCATCGCCTTCCAGACCCTGTGGGGCCGGGCCTCGGTGACGAAGGGGGGGCCCACGGGAATCGGGATCTTCTTCTATACACACATCTTCGGAGCCGTGTGGATAGTGCCCATCAAGACCCTGACCTCGGGCTGGGCCGACGTCCCTGTCCTGACGGGAACGCAGGTTTTTCTGACAGCCGTCACCATACTCTTCGCCTCCCTCTTGGGGTACAGCACGTTCTACGCCGCGCTCCGTCACATCCCCGCCCCAACGGTCTCGCTCCTGACGTCCGGGGAGGTCCCCGCCGCGGTCGTCATGACCTCCCTGGCCACCGATTCCTGGCCGACCCTTCCCGCACTCCTCGGCTGCGTCCTCATCCTCTCCGCCATCGCGTTATCCTCGTGGGGGGCGAGAAGGAAGGCCCCGCCGAACGACGTACATCCTGCAGCGTGACCGTGAACGTGTCCTATCCATCGAATCCCCTGGATCCGCGATCGACCCCGCGCTCCAGAGCCAGCGCGACGATGCGAGCGACCCCAACCATGGTGGACGACGCCCTGCGCTTCATGGGCGTCCCCAAAGAGGCCCGGAGCGGCGAAATGGCAAAGAGGGCATATCGGACCTTCGAGCTGCTGGAGGGCTTCATCAGACCTCGCCGCGTCTGGGGGCGCTTTTCTGTCCTGCCCGACGATCGGGGCATCCGGCTGGCCGAGGAGGTTCGGGTCGAGAGTAGGAGCCTGGCGCGGCTGATGGCCCATTCCAAGGAGTGCTGGGTCATGGCCGTGACCCTGGGGCCCGAGGTGGACCGCAGAATCCTGCTGGCTCAGAAACGGGACATGCTGGACGGGATGGCCCTGGACGCCTGTGCCTCGGTGCGCGCCGATGCCCTCTGCAACGAGGTCGAGGAGGAGATCCTCCGCGAGCTTCGCGAGGGGGAACACCCGACGATGCGCTTCAGCCCCGGCTACGGCGACGCGCCCCTTTCCGCATCCGCGGACCTCATCGCGCTCCTGGACGCGACACGGCGCATCGGCCTTGCCATGACGCGCTCGTACATGATGACCCCGATAAAATCTATCACCGCGCTTATCGGTATCTCGGAGCTGAACGAGGACCGCAGCAGGGACTGCTCCAACTGTCCGGCCGGGCCGGACTGTCCGTATCGGAAGGGAGGGGAAGGCGGTGGAGGATAGGATTGTGGAGGATAGAAGGAGGAAAAGGCTCGGACAGGATATCCTGTTCTTCGACGGGGGCATGGGGACGATGCTCCAGGCGCGCGGACTCCGGCTCCGGGAGCTGCCCGAGGTCCTGAACCTCACCCATCCGGACCTGATCGGCTCCATTCACAGGGAGTACCTGGAGGCCGGAGCCGATTTCATCACAACCAATACGTTCGGGGCCAACCACTGGAAGCTGGAGGGCTCCGGACGCACAGTCGCGGAGGTGGTGTCCGCCGCCGTGCGGGTCGCCCGTTCCGCAGCGGACGACTTCGGGGCCCGGGTGGCCCTGGACGTCGGGCCCAGCGGCAAGGTGCTGGCACCCCTGGGGGATGCCGCGTTCGAGGACATCTACGAGGCGGTCGCCGAACAGGTCCGGGCCGGCGCCGAGGGCTGCGACGCCGTGCTTCTGGAGACCTTCACCGACCTCCACGAGCTCAAGGCGTCGCTCCTGGCCGTGAAGGACCACTGCACCCTGCCCGTGTTCGCGACCATGAGCTTCGAGGAGGGAGGGCGCACCTTCTTCGGTGTGGGGATCGAATCCATTGTGATAACGCTCGAGGGGCTGGGCGCCGCGGCCCTCGGGGTCAACTGCTCGCTCGGGCCCGTGCAGCTGGAGCCCATCGTCGAGGCGATCTGCGCGCGTTCCCACATTCCCGTGATGGTCCAACCCAACGCGGGCCTGCCGGTGATGCGGGGCGGCGCCTCCTCCTACGACGTGACGCCCGACCGGTTCGCGGACCTCATGTCCCGATTCGCCGACATGGGGGCCGCCGTCCTGGGCGGCTGCTGCGGCACGAACCCGGAGTACATCGCAAAGACCGTACAGGCCGTGACCCGCAGGACGAGGACGGTCGTCCCCCGCTCCGTCCCCGAGACGACCGGGATCTGCACCCCGGCGAGGGCCGTGACATTCGGCGGCGACTTCATGATCATCGGCGAGCGCCTGAACCCAACGGGGAAGAAGGCCCTCCAGGCCGCGCTGCGCAGCGGGGACATGGACTACGTGCTGAAGGAGGCCCTGACACAGCAGGATCAGGGGGCCCACGTCCTGGACGTGAACGTGGGGCTGCCGGACATCGACGAGCCCGCCCTCCTGAGCCGGCTTGTCATGGAGATCCAGGGCATCATCGACCTTCCGCTCCAGCTCGACTCCGCCAACGCGAGGGCCCTGGAGGCTGCGGCGCGCATCTACAACGGAAAGCCCCTGATCAACTCGGTGAGCGGCAAGGAGTCGAGCCTGCACACCGTCCTGCCGATCGTCAAAAAGTACGGGACCTGCGTCCTGGGTCTGACGCTCGACGACTCCGGCATCCCCGAGTCCGCGGAGGCCCGGCTCGCCGTGGCGCGCCGCATCGTCGAGGAGGCCGAGCGGATCGGCATTCCCCGGCGCGACATCCTGATCGACTGCCTGACGCTCACCGCCTCGGCTCAGCAGGACCTGGTCCGCGAGACCCTGAAGGCCGTGCGGATGGTCCGGGAGGAGCTGGGCGTCCGCACCGTGCTGGGGCTCAGCAACGTCTCCTTCGGGCTGCCCCGGCGCCCGCTGGTGAACCGAACCATGTTCGCGGCGGCCCTGATGCAGGGGCTGGATGCGGCCATCATCGACCCCGGCGACGCCGGGATGCACGAGACCCTGGCCGCGTGGCGCCTCCTTATCGGCAGGGACCGAAACGCGCAGGACTACATCGCCTACTGCGAGGCGCATCCGGAGAGCGCCTCCGCCCCCTCCTGGCCGGCTGCCGGTGCCGGAGCGGCAGCGGATACACCGAATCTCTCCACGGCCTCTCGGGGGGAGCTGGCCTCCGCCATCGCGCGGGGACTGAAGGAGGAGGCCGCGGAGCGGACGCGGGAGCTGCTGGACGCCCTGTCCCCGCTCGACGTCGTCGAGAAGCACATCGTCCCGGCGCTCGACGCCGTGGGGAGGGACTACGAGGCCAAGCGGCTCTTTCTTCCTCAGCTCATCAAGTCCGCCGAGGCCGCCAAAGCCGCCTTCGAGTGCCTGAGGGAGAGGCTGGCCTCCGGGCCGAAGGAGGGGGGCGAGGCCCCCGGCGAGCCCATCGCGTTGGCGACGGTGTACGGGGACGTCCATGACATCGGCAAAAACATCGTGAAGGTCATCCTGGAGAACTATAACTTCCGGGTCCTGGACCTGGGCAAGGACGTTCCCCCCGATCGGATCGTCGCTGAGGTCAAGCGGAACGGCATCCGCATCGTGGGGCTGAGCGCCCTGATGACGACGACCGTCGCTAGCATGAAGGAGACCATCGAGAACCTGAGGCGGGAGTGCCCGGAGGTGAAGGTGATCGTGGGCGGCGCCGTCCTGACCCCCGACCTGGCCCGATACGTGGACGCGGACCACTACGCCCGCGACGCCATGGAGGCCGTGCGGATCGCGATACGGATCAGCTCGGCCCGGAAGACGGCCTGACGGCGCCGTGGTTCTGCCCTGCGTTCTTTGCCCGGATAAAGGAGAATGGCAAATGCCTCGAACTCGGGACGTTTGGGGCAGGCGAGAGGAGGCACGTCATTCGACAACCTCCCAACGGCCATCCATTCTCCCCCCGACACGGTGTAGCAGACCACGCTGGCATAGGTTCCGGATGTTCCCCCGCACCGCTCGTTCGGTGATGCCAAGCCGGGAGGCCAGCTCCGGGACCGTGACCGAAGATTTCTCCCGGCAGGTCTCGAGGATCTTTTTCGACGATTTCCCGATGCGCGCCTGGGGCTTACCCGGCGTTTTCTCCTCTCGATGCTTATTCGAAGTTTTTCGGATGCACCTGGAACTTTTTCCCGAGACAGGGGCACCCCCTGGAATCTCCTCCGAAACGTCAGTCGGGATGGGCTGTCCCCCAGGGTCCGCTGTCTCGACTTGTTTTCGGAGAACCGTCACGGTAAACAAGCAGCTGTCGCGATCGTCGACAAAATCGATGGTCGGCCATTCCTCGAGCGCCCGTGCGATCCCCGAGCCCAGTCC
This sequence comes from uncultured Fretibacterium sp., assembly GCA_905373185.1. Taxonomy (GTDB): domain Bacteria; phylum Synergistota; class Synergistia; order Synergistales; family Aminobacteriaceae; genus CAJPSE01. The sequence goes on along the minus strand of CAJPSE010000055.1, from coordinate 1,075 downwards.
ATGGTAGGGAAGCAACCTCTTGGCCGCGTAAGAAGCCAAAATCGGGTTGCGGATGTTGGAGTTTCCGGTTCGAATTTTCTCGACGGTCATATTGTCAGGCAGGTGTCCGGGGCTTTGGATCTCGATTCGGTCGTCGAAGACAAGTAGGCGAATCGAGGCGCTGATTCAGATAATCGCGATGCACCAGAGCGTTGACCAGCAGCTCCTCGAAAACCGCTTCGGGGATCTCGGGCAGGCCCGGCATATTCACCCCGCACGTGCCCGGGGCCCACGCACGCTTCCAGATCGAGGTCAGCTTAACCCATACCATAACGTGCTTAATCCTCGATAAGGCCGTCGCACCCCGCGGATTTTGGGCAACGACAGGCATCGCCAGGCATCTTGACCTTTTTCAAAAAAACGTTAAAATATGTGGTCGTGTTCGGGACGTAGCGCAGTCTGGCTAGCGCATCTGCATGGGGTGCAGGGGGTCGGAGGTTCGAATCCTCTCGTCCCGACCATATTGTGGCGACAAGGGCTCTTCCGTAAAAGACGGGGCGCCCTTTTTTGTTTTTCATTTCATCTCCATTCCCTGTCCCTGTATAATAAGTCCGTTCGGTTTCGCGTCCTTCCTTGTTGTCCGCCGTGAGGGAACGGCGTCTTCCCACTTCCCCTGCGGCGGCGAAGGCTGCGTTCGGCGTTTTCTTCGATCGATCTTGAAAAAGGAGTGAAGCGCAATGTCTCTGCCCCATCTGCATGGCTTTCCGGTCTCGTCCCTCTCCGGGGAACAGATTGCTTCCCTGGAGGAGGCGGCGCGCCTGGCCCGCATCGATGCCGTGACCATGGTCGCGGCCGCCAACAGCGGCCATCCGGGCGGCGCGTTTTCCAGCATGGAGATGTTCCTGTCCGTCTACGGCGTGGCGAACCTCACGCCGGAGAACTGCGGAAGCTCGGATCGGGACTACGTCGTCGTCTCGCACGGTCACACCTCGGCCGGGGTATATGCGGCCCTCGCCGCCTGGGGGTTCTTCGACGCCATGGAGGCCGTCTCCCACTTCCGAAGCTGCGGCAGCGTCTTCCAGGGCCACGTCGAGCG
>CAJPSE010000054.1 GCA_905373185.1 uncultured Fretibacterium sp. | reverse complement strand
GGCGCATGGGCGCGCCCGGGGCACTGGCCGATGTGGTGGAGTACGCCGCCTCCGCCCTGGGATGGGACGTTCGGGAGGCGCTTTACGAAAGGCTGCGGGGGCGGGATTGAAGAGCTGGGGAAAATCAGGCTAAGATTTCAGTCCACCGCGACTCGCGGAATGCTTCATAAAAGCTCACGCCCTCTGGAGACCCGTCCCGTCCAGGCCCTTTCCTCCGGTCCCTGCCGGAAGTCGCCTGTCAGAAGGTCGTCAAGAGAGTATTTTTTCCTCACGGAACGAAGCATAATGCCGCCCTCATGGACCTGCAGGGCCACGGACACACCGACCTCCAGCCCCGCCTGCTCCGGAATGGTGGGGAACGGGGTCATCTCCGGCGCTCCTGCTCGAAGAGGTAGCCGGTGACGGTCAGCAGAAACGTCTCGGTATCCGAGTCCGGGGCGCCAGGCTGCGTCCAGGAAATGCGGGCGGGCGTGCAGGAACCGTCCGTGTAAAAATAAACGATCTCGGGGTCGAGGCGCCAGCCCTCGCCCTCGGGGAGGTAGGTCAGCCTGACGGGCGACCAGGCGAGCGTCTCCCGGCCGGGGGTGGCGGGGTCCTCCGTCTTGGCCAGCACCTCGGCGGCGATCCGCCCGCGGCGCACACTGCCGTGTCCGCCGGACTCGGCCGGCTCCAGCTTCAGGCGGATGGACACCCCGGAGAGCGCGAGGTTCGAGGCCTCCTCGACCGTGCGCTGCAGCCGGACGGCCGGAGGCTCCCTGTAGCGGAAGATGCGCGGGACGACCATCCCGGCCAGCAGGCCGACGATCGCCAGCACGATCATGATCTCGATGAGCGTGAACGCCGATCGGCCGTTTTTGTTTTTTTTGATTTTATCGAGGCGTCCCACGCGCGTCTTCCGTCCCCCCATACTCCCTAGGCAGAGCTAATCGTCGTTGGTGATGTCGGCGTCATTCCCCTCCCCGCCCTCCTCGCCGTCCGGGCCCGTGCTGACGATCTGGACCCGGCCGTTCTTATTGCGGTAGATGTAGGGGTTGCCCCAGGGATCGTCGGGGACGCTCTTGATGTACCCACCCTCCTGGTAGCGCTTGGGAACCGGCGAGGTGGTCGGCGCCTTCACCAGCGCGTCGAGCCCCTGTTGGGTGCTGGGGTAGAAGCCGTTGTTCAGACGGTACATATCCAGCGCTCCCTCCAACTCCTTAATCTGCGTCCGCACCATCGTGCGCTTCGCCTCGTCCACCTGCGAGCCGATACGCGGCACCACCAGCGCCGCCAGCAGGCCCAGAATCACCACCACCACCATGATCTCGATCAGGGTGAAGCCCGCCCGGCGGGCCATACGCCGTATTGTCCTGTGTTTGCCGTTCATAAAAAAACCTCCTGAAAAACACTTAAAAATTCAGCACAAAGTCTCTGCGGCAATATTTCTCGCAAAAAGAATGATACATCCCCTCCGTCAAAACAGCCCCCTGCTCCGATCTTTCCTGCCCCTTCAACGTTCCATAGTCAAGACGCTCCGTCAGTTTTCCGAAATCTATCCGCCCCAGGATCTTTTTAGAGTAGGGACGCTTCGCCGACAGGTCTACAATGCCTCGCAAAAAATTCCTGACCTCGCTGGAGTTGAGGAGGCACTCTGCAACATACGCATCATCAAAATTATCAAATCCAATAAAATAACAGGTATCATCCACCATCACAGGCTTACAAGCATGAACCAGCCTGAAAAGAGGCTCCTTATAGAACCCCGAAAGCACCACCTTGTATGGGACAAAGGAATAAGCGCCGATCCCAAAAATTGAAAATGGCGGCGATCCCTTGTAAATGGAACTTTTTCTGCTTCCTATAAGTTTTGCGTATCTTTGCAGGTAACTCCAAGCTCTCGGTGCACAGCAGGCAATCCTGTCCGTAGGTTCCCCTATGGAACGCTGGGTTACGAGGACGTAAGTCTCAAACGGCTGCCCCGGCACATACCTTTTTACGTGACTACTCTTCATGAGGGGGTAAACGAGCTCAGGTTCAATGGACACGACTTCTCCCCAGCCGTTTTTTAACCCCCCCTCCTCTAAAGTCAGCTCAAAAACCTTCGCACAATCATGTTTCAGCCCCTGCCGCCATTCCACACAGCTATCGCCATCAATCCCGGCATCATATATCCGAAGATCCGTATAAAAACGCCCCTCCCTAAATCCAGCAGAAAGACTCTCCGACTCCGAGCACCTCGAATCCGAGCACCTCAAAGTCTGTCCTCCCATAAAGGAACGTTTAAAGGTTCCCTCCCAGCGCATCTGCGCGTCCAGCATTAAAATCAGCAGACAGGCATCGACGGCAACTCCGAAAACCTCTTTTGCGTCGAAATGAACCACCTCGACAAAGGAGAGGGGGATCGCTCCACTGTTATAAAGATACTGTATGACAGTATAGGCCACCGAGGTCTTACAGAGCATCCCCAGAAGCACTTCTTTTGATTTCAGCTGATGAAGCATGTCGAGGATGATATACTCGCAGATATCGAAATTGGACTTGCCCGTTATGGCTTCAAACCCTCTGAGTCCCTTAAAGTTGCTTTTCCGAGGACAATTTGTGCCCATCAACTGAGAAAGCCCGCTATTGGTGACCCACGGAGGATTGCCAAGCACCAGGATTCGTCCTGCCCCGTCCTTCAAGGAGGCAAAGTCAGAGGCAAAGTCAAAATCAAAGATGTTTTCATGAATAAGACGAACGGGGAGCCCTCGAAGAGATGCTGCCGCCCTCTCGAGGGAGCTGGAATTGATGTCCACCCCAATCATGGAAACGCCGGGATAATATTCTGCGGCTGCCCTTAGAAAATTTCCCACTCCACAGGTAGGCTCCAGAATAAGATCCGGCACAAAGTCTGTTTTCGATTTTAACAAAAGACAAACCTCTTCGGCAAAGGATACCGGAGTCTGGTAATCGCCAAATTCCTTTTTAACGCTATCGATCCCAGTCATGGTTGATAACACCCAACACACGATTCTTGAGTGAAAGCAGCCTGCCGTATTGAAGTCGCCACTGGAGGGCATTCGAGACCGTTAAATAACCCTGAGTCAAATCCCTTTCAAGGATTTCCTCCGCAAGCTCCCTGAGGACGACCTCATCTCCCGGCAAATTCCTGTCACCGAGAAAAGCGACGATGTCCTCCAAATTAGCTCCGTCAGCCTTCATTTCAATGAGCCTTCTGGACATCGTATAGTCGGCAGTGCGCTCCTGAGAGACGAAGACGCAATGGCAGAAGGACAATTCACATCGATCCCGAGTATCTCTTTTGTCGTAAACCATCACCAGAAGATTGTACCCCAAGCCAAAAATTTTCTGCCTGGCGCTTTTGAAAGGGCAAGAACTCTGAGGCTGCCTGACGGATGTCACCTTGAGATCCGTGTTGAGCTCCTCTTCCGGAAAATCAATACCCTTGGCGCTGTTACCCTGAAGAAAGATATACTTTTTCCCAAGACTCTCCTGAAAAAGATGCTCTATATAGGTGCCAACCGCCTTACCATCCGTTACCCCAATCAGCGCCTCATGATTTAAGACGCTTTGCTCCTCACAAAAACGCCTGGCCTCTTCTCTCAGAGTATCCGCTGTCAGGACTCTTTTCTTGACCTTAGGCACTCAGGCCACCTCCACACAGAGCAGAAACGTAATCGGGGCGCCGGGGTCTGGGGCGGCGCCCCCGGCAGCCGTTTTTCGTTTTATTATTTCACGATTCCAGCCAGGTCGAACACCGGCGTCAGTATCGCCAGCACGATGAACCCCACCGAGAATCCCAGGATCAGCACCATCGCCGGCTCCATCAGCGTCGATATCCGCTCCATCCTGGCCTGGGCGATCTCCCGGCACTGCTCCGACACGTTGGAGAGCGCCTCCGCGAGCTCGCCCCCCATCTCGCCCACCCGGATGACGACGACGACCTCCTCCGGGAACCCCTGCTTCTCCAGCGCGCGGTCGAAGCGGTGCCCCGCCTTGACCAGCTCCGCCACGTCCAGCCAGCGCTGCGAGTGCGCATCCATCGAGGACGTCATCCGAAGCGCCTGGACCAGCGGGATCCCCGAACGCAGCAGCGTGGACAGGTGCGACGTCACCAGGGCCAGGGTCAATCGTTCGCGGACGCCCCGCATGAAGGGCAGGGATATTTTTTTTCCGCTGCGCTTCATCCAGAGCCAGAGCAGCAGCAGTGCCAGGGCCAGCCAGAGCCCGTAGGAGGTCAGGAAGGACGACATGGCTATCAGGATGCGGGTCGGCAGCGGCAGCGTCTGGTGCATGTCCTCAAACAGGGCGGCGATCTTCGGGACGACGTAGGTCAACATGAAGCCGACGACCCCGATCCCGACCACCGCCATGACGATGGGATAGGTCATGGCGCTCCGTATCTTGCGCCTCAGTCCGTCCTCCAGCTTGAACTGGCCGGCCGCCTGCTCCAGGACCGAGATCAGCGATCCGCTCTGTTCGCCCGACTCCACGACGCGCCACAGGCTCTCCCGAAACGCGCCGCTCTCCGAGAGGGCCGCGTGGAACTTCTTGCCCCCCTCCACGGCCGAGAGCAGCGACGCGAACGCGGCGCTCATGTGCTTGTCGCGGGTCTGGCGCGCCATGATCTTCAGGGAGTCCGCCAGGGGCAGCCCCGACTTCAGATAGGACGCCAGGCTGCGGCAGAAGAAGATGTGCGCCTCGAGCGAGAGCGGCTGGACCGCCTGGGCCCGCTTGCGCTCCTCGGCCACGGCCACGTCCACCACCACGACGCCGCGCTCCGTCAGGCGCTCCACCGCCTGGACCGAGGACGACGCCTCGATCGTACCCTTCGTCTGTTTCCCCTTCGCGTCATAGCCCGAATAGCTGAAGTACGGCATTTTCCCCTCTCTAATCCTCGCCGGCCACGCGGACCAGCTCCTCGGGAGAGGTTTTGCCCTGGGCGACAGCCGACAGGCCGATCTCCCAAAGGGTGCGGAACCCGTTCCCGCGCGCCACCTCCCGCAGCTTCGAGGCCGAGGCGCCGTTCACGAAGGCCTCCTGCACCGCCTCGTCCACGACAAACTGTTCGTAGAGGCCAATTCGACCCCGGTAGCCTGTTCCGTGGCACTCCGGGCACCCCGTGGGCGCCCAGGCCCGTTCCACGCCCTGCCTGGCCATCAGCGTGGGCGGCTCTACCTCGTGCCGGCAGTGCGGGCACAGGCGGCGCGCCAAGCGCTGGGCCACCGTCCCGATCATGCAGCTCGCAGCAAGGTAGGGCTCTATGCCCATGTCCACCAGACGGACGATCGCCCCGATGGAGTCGTTCGTGTGAAGCGTCGAGAGCACCAGGTGCCCGGTCAGGGACGCCTGCACGCCGATGTGCGCCGTCTCGAAGTCTCGCATCTCCCCGATCATGACGATGTCCGGGTCCTGCCGCAGGATGGAGCGCAGCGCCGAGGCGAAGGTCACGCCCGCCTTCTCGTTCACCTGGATCTGGGCCACGCCGGGCAGCGCGTACTCCACCGGGTCCTCCACCGTGATGATGTTGACCTCCGGCCGCGCCAGCGCCTGGAGGATGGCGTAGAGGCTCGTCGACTTTCCCGATCCCGTGGGGCCCGTGAAGAGGATCATCCCGTGGGGCCGCCGAATCAGGCCCTCCAGGACGGCGCGCTCGTTCTCCTCCATCCCCAGGTCCTCGAGGGTCAGCAGGCCGTGGCCCTTGTCCAGAAGGCGCATGGCCATGCGCTCGCCGTGCTGGGTGGGGACGAGCCCCACGCGGATGTCCACGGCGCGGTCGCCCAGGGTGATGCCGATGCGGCCGTCCTGGGGTGCCATGTGCTCCGCGATGTCCATCTTGGCCATGACCTTGATGCGGCTCGTCAGGGGCGCCTGATGCGTCCGCGGCAGGCGAAGCCGGTCCTGAAGAACCCCGTCGACCCGGAAGCGGACCAGGACCTCGTCCTCGTAGGGCTCCACATGGATGTCCGTGGCGCGCTGCCTGAGCGCGTCGACGAAAAGGCCGTTCACCAAGCGGATGACCGGCACATCCACCGAGTCGCTCAGCACGTCCTCGCGGTTCAGGTCGTCGATGTCGTCGATCCCCTCCATCCTCTTCGCGGCCTCATCCGCCGCGACGCTGCGCAGGTCGTAGAGCGTGTGGAGCAGGTCCGAGACCTCCTTCTCGGTCCGCAGCTCCAGGTCCACCGGGAACCCCAGCGCCACCCCGAGCATCTGGGCGCGCGGCCACGCCGCGAGCTCCGACGCACCGACGATCAGCACCCCGTCCTCGACCCGGAGCGGGACAATTCGTCCGGAGCGCAGCACGTCGAGCCCCATGCCCTCCGGCAGGAGCTCCGAAACCGCAGAGGCCTCCGGCAGCGGGGGAAGGGCTCCGTCGGCGGCCGGGGCCGCCTCGGCGGGAGGAAGGGGCCGGACCTCCTCCCTCAGGGTCTCCGGTGCAACCATATCAGCGCCTCTTGAGGCTGTCCCGGTAGAGCTCGCGGAACCGGCGGTCGACCTCCGTCTCCACGGGGCTCAGCTCGAGGTCCCGGTCGGAGCTGACGGGCACTGTGAGAGCCAGGTCGGCCGAAGAGGGGACGCCCGCCGCCTGGAGGGTCGCCTGCCGCATCTGGTGCGAGTTCGTGATGATCTGCGGCGTCAGGAAGATGATAAAGTCGATCTTCTCCTTCTCCTTCGAGACCTTCTGGAACAGGCTGCCGATCAGCGGGATGTAGGAGAGCCCGGGGACACGCCGCCGCAGGGACTTCTCCGTCTCCTTGACGATCCCGCCCAGGATGATGGTCTCCCCGTCGCCCACGATCACCGAGGTCTTGACCTCGCGCTTCGCCGTCACGGGGGTCACCGATCCCGTGGCGGTCAGGACGTCCTCCGTCGTCTGCTTGATGTCGAGCGCCACGACGTTGCCGCTGCGAATGTGGGGCGTCACCGTCAGGGTCAGCCCCGTGTCCTTGTAGTCGAAGTTCTGCTGGAGCGCGCCGGGGTTCGAGAGGTCCGACGTGGACCCCTTCAGCACCGGGATGACCTGCCCCACCTGGAACGCGCTCTCCCGGTTGTCCGTGCACATCAGGCGCGGCACAGAGAGGACGTTCACCGCGTCGTACTTCTTCAGCATATCGATCGTGGCGTAGACCAGCGCCAGCGGCTTGTAGTTCGTGACGGAGTAGGTGGAGCCGTTGCGCTCGATCAGCTCCTGTTTCTTGGAGAGCTCCGAGAACCAGCCCATGAACTGGGAGGGGATGGATCCCTCGCCCAGCTGGCCCATGCCGCCCAGCATGACGTTGTCCCAGATCTGACCGCCGACGATGGACCAGTCGATCCCCGCGCGGTTCAGGTTCGTCACGTTGACCTCCGCGATGAACCCGCGAATGAGCACCTGCTTGGCCTGGACGTCTATCTCCGCCAGCACCTTCTCCAGGGCGTCGTACTGCCTCTGGGTCGCCGCAAAGATCAGGCTGTTGGTCGTCAGATCGGGCACGACCGTCGGGGGGTACTTGCCCTCCTGGTTCGGCTGCAGCATCGCCGAGGCGGCCAGGACCTTGCCCAGCTGCTCGGCCGCCGCCTCCGCATCGATGTTCTTCAGCTTGTAGACGTGGAAGTCACCCGCCTTGGAGTCCACGTCCAGCTCCTTGACGATCGTCGCGGCGCGGGAGATGGCCCCCCGGTCCCCGACGACGACGACCTTCCGGCTCATGGGGTCCGCCACCGCGGAGAGCCCCTGGAGCGGGCCGCCCGTCTGGGCGATGGCGTTGAGCTGCGCGGCCACCGTCGCCGCATCCCCGAACTTCAGGGCGAAGGTCCGGCTCACCCGCGCGCTGGAGGGGGTGTCCAGCTTGCGCAGAAGGTCCACGCCCTTGTTGACGTCCGTCGCCCGACCTTGCAGCATCACGTCGCGCCCGTTGCCCACGGGCAGGACCACGACGGTCTGGGCGAAGGCCTGCTGGAGCGCCTGGACGACCGACTCCACGGTCACGTAGTCCAGCGGGACGATGTAGGTCACCGTCTCCTCTCCGTACCCGGGGCCGCCCTTGCCGCGCTCCACGCCGGGCGATGGGCTGATCCCACCCTGCCGCACGATGGAGTAGGACCCCATGTTCTGCAGCGAGAACCCGTACATCTGCAGGGTGGACAGCATGATCTGCCGCGCCTCGCTCAGCGAGGAGGGACGGGGCGAGATGATGGTGATCTTCGCCGAGATGTTCGGGGGCACGATGATGTTCTCCTGGAGCAGCTCCGACATGAACCGGACGAACTTCACCAGCTCCATGTCCTTGAAGTTGAACTGCACCAACCCGGCCTTGCGCATGGCCTGAGCCGCGGCGATCAGGTCCTTCTCCTCCGCGTCCGAGGGCTGCGCCGCGACCGGGCCGCCGCCCTCCGGGGCCGCCAGGGCCAGAGCGGGACAGAAGCCCATCAGCAGGGACAAAGTCAACAGCGCCAACAAAAGCTTTCCATAATTTTTTTTCAAAAGAATCGTTCCCCCTTGCCGGAATCCGAAGCCTCCGCCCACCGACCCCGGTCTCTCCACAAAAACGGCGCTCTGCATCCTCCACACTGCAATTTCATCACCGCAACTTCATCCCCGCAACTTTATCGTCCCTACTGCGGCAGGTACAGGACCATCGAGTGCCCCCGCAGGGTCACCCGGACCCTCCTGAAGGGCAGTTCCATGTCGCCCACGACGGGCACGGAGTCGAGCTCCGTCTCCCAGGAGACCCCATCCCTCTCTCCCTTGTCCGGCATGTCCTCCTTCGTACGGAACTCCAGCCAGATCTTCTGGGCCGCCACGGCGAGCTCCCGCTCCAGGCGCACCTCCGCCAGGGAGCGCAGCGACAGCGCGATCAGCCGAAATCCTGCCGCGATCACGAGCCCCGCAATCGCCACGGCGACCAGCACCTCCATCAGAGTGAAAGCGCGGCGCGAAGCCAAGGGATGCACCCCGCCTCAGTGCACGACGTACCGCAGCGCGGTCGGCTTCCCGTCCCGCGTCACCTCGACGTCGAAACGCTCGCTGTTCATCAGGGAGTTGATGGAGTTCGCTATGTCCCCCATATTGGTGAAGGGGATGCCGTTGACGGACTTTATCACGTCGCCCTTCCGAACGCCCAGCTGGCTCAGGATGCTGTCCTCCTGAATCCACTGGATCTCGAGCCCCGCCTCCCCGTCCATCGGCCTCAGTCGAATCTTCTTGAGCTCGTCGAACGGGTTCTGCACTAGGTCGTTGACGAGCCCGCTGGGCACCTGCCCCTCCTGCTCCCCGGGCCTGGCCGCCACGACGCTGCCCACCGGGACGTTGGCCGGAGCGGCCTCCGAGGCACGCACGGGCGCCGCGGAGGGGAGCCCCGGCTCCCCGTAGAGGAGCTGCTTGACGACGCGCTCCTCCCCCTTGACGAAGACCGCCTCGCGGTAGGTCACCCACTTGAGGGTGTAGACGTCGAAGCTCGTGCCGACGAGTACCAGCCTCAGCTTTCCCTTATCCTCCAGCCACGCTCCGGCGCGGGGAAGCGTGCCGCGCAACACGGCGGTCGCCAGCGACCCCGTGACCACGACGTCGGCGCTCCTCGCGGCCGGCTCGGGCGCCGTGACCATCGGGGAGATGCGGAACGGGTTCGCCGCAAGGAAGTCGTCCATC
>CAJPSE010000053.1 GCA_905373185.1 uncultured Fretibacterium sp. | reverse complement strand
CCTCCGCGCTGGGGATGCTGACCGGCGGCGCGACCATGCCCAGAAGCGCCCCCATGGAGATGACGGCCCCCGCGCGCTCCGGCTCCAGGCCCAGCGTGACGAGCACCGGCGCCACAAGCGCTCCGGTCGTCAGGACGGAGGCGATGGACGACCCCGTGATCATCCCCGGCGCCATGATGAGCAGCAGGATGCCGAGGCTCAAGAACGCCGGCATACGGCGGAACCTTCGGATGATCCAGACCGCAAAAGCGTCCAGGAAGCCCGTCCTCTGCGCGGCCTTCATGAAGATCATGGCCGAGGCGATGACCATGATCGTGTCGAGGTAGCCGAATTCCCCCTCCACGAGGTGCCTCAGGGGGATCCCTTCGCCTGCCGCCAGCGCGCCGGCGAGGGAGGCGAAGACCATGGCGACCGCGATGGGAAGTTCAAGCCAGAACGTCGCCGCGAAGAATACGGCGACCATCAGGAGGGCGTAGAATCCCTCCGGCCAGAACCAGGACATCCTTCCGTCGGGCTTACAGGACGCCCCAGCCCTTCAGCAGGGTCGAAAGCGGCTCCTTCGTGCCCTTGACGTTGGGGGCGGAGAGGAGCTCCACCTTGCGCCCCTCGGCCAACTTCGTGAAGATGCCGTCGGCGTTCCCGCCCTCCACGACGATGAAGCCGTCCGCGTAGGCCCCCGCCGTCTCGATGAATTTGTTGGAGAGGTCGCCCCGGCGCCCATCGCCGCCCACATGCATCACCAGGACCTTCATCCCCTTGCCTGCGGCCGCCTCGCAGAGGGCCTTCGCACGCGCCAGCTCCTCGTCCTGATCGATGCCCGCCGCCCCCATCCCCTTGGAGCTTGCTCCCACGACCGCGATGAGCACCTTCTGGTCGGACAGCGCCTCCGGCTTCATGAGCGCGTCATAGTCCGTCTCGACCGCGAGGGACTTCAGCACCACGCGAACCATCATGCCGTCCGGGCTCTGACCCATGGGCGTCAGCGCGACCGGCGCGGCAAAGGCGGCCCCCGTCAGGCAGGACAAGAGGACCAGCGCGACAGCAAGGTTCTTCAGTTTCACAATGACCAGCCTCCCACGATTTTTTGCGGCGCAGTCGCAGCGCGAATCCGATCAAACGACCAGGCAAACGCATTAAACTGACGCCGCGTTGAACGTCATCATTATCAGAGCACTTCGCCCGTTTGTCAAACGATCGGGGCTCTTCTTGGGAAGAGCGTCAATTTCATACCAATTCGCGTCTAAAGGGCAAGAAAGGCCCCTCTGATGAAGCCCCTAAGCGATCTGCACAGCTCACTGCGTTCGCTGGTAGTCTGCTTATGCAAGGGGGACTACCCCAAAGGGGCTGGGGGGTGTTGAGCCTGAGAAACAACCCCTCCGGTTCGCTAACGCGAACCACTTCCCCTTTCAGGGTAGGCAATCCATACTATAAACGCGATTTGATATCAGGAGAAACTCGATTTGAATCACGGGGGGATGACACAACCTCCCATGTCATCCCCCCGCAATTCTTTCATTGCTGAAACGCTGGCTGCGCTACGAACGCTTGCGCGCCACGTCGGCCCAAACCGAGGAAACGTCTGGAACGTTGAACTTCTTCGGGTCGAACAAAGGCTTAACGCCACTGCGTTTCTGTTCCTCGTAGTCCTTCAGGATCGCGCAGGCCTTCGAGGAGAGGAGCAGGATGGCGATAATGTTGAACCACGCCATCAAGCCGCACCCCGTATCGCCCATGCTCCAAACCACCTTGTTCTCAATCAGTACGCCCGCGAAACAGGAGATGAGGAAGGCGACGCGAAAAGCCCAAATGGCCTTGGGACTGCCGCTGGAGAGGTAGGTTACATTGCTTTCAGCCTGATAGTAATAACCCATCAAACTGGTGAAGACGAACAGCACGATAATAACGGCCAGGAACTGGCCGGACCAGGACCCCACGGCACGCACCAGCGCCGTCTGCGCCCACAGGATGCCGTAGGCAACGCCGGGGATGTGTTCCACAATCGCCTTTTCCTGAAGGTCCACGACGTTGTAGCTGTTCGTGAGGATGATGATGAGAGCGGAGGCCGTACAGATGACGAGCGTGTCGACAAAAACCGAGAAGGCCTGTACAAGCCCCTGTTCCGCGGGGTGATCGCACTCGGCTGCAGCGGCAACGATAGCGCCTGACCCCTGACCGGCCTCATTGGAGTAGACACCCCGCTTGACGCCCCAAGATATCGCCGCACCGACGATTCCTGCAAACGCTTGCTCCATGCCGAAAGCGGAGCGGAAGATCAACGCGAAAACGCCAGGGACCTTGTCGATGTTGACAGCGAAAATGTAAAGGGTGATCAGGATATACGCAACGCACATGACGGGTGCAAGGAGTTCGGCCACGACGCTGATCCTTTTGATTCCGCCGCAGATGACCATTGCGACGAGAACCGTACACAGGACGCCGACGACGATGTCATTGACCTGAAACGCCATGTCAAAGCTCAGGGCGATGGATTGTACCTGAACGCCAGGCATCAGAATCCCCGGCCCCAGAATCGTCGCAATCGCAAAGAGGATGCTCAGCGGCTTAAGGTGAAGCCCCTGCTCCGAGAAGTAAGCCGCACCGCCTGCGTACTGGTTGTTGACCTTGACCTTGTATGCCTGAGCCAGGGACGACTCTGCAAAAGCAGAAGCCGCACCCAAGATGGAGATGAGCCACATCCAGAAGATAGCCCCTGGTCCGCCGAAATAGATGGCTGTGCTCACGCCCGCAATGTTCCCCATGCCGACGCGAGAACCCACCGTCGTTGCAAACGCCTGAAAGGAACTGATGCCAGACTGCGACCCCTTGCCGATCAGAAGGCGAACCATATCCTTGATCAACCTGATCTGAGGAAATTTCATCCGAACCGTAAAATAGACCCCCGTGATGAGACAGAGATAGACGAGCGCATCGCTCCAGACCAGGTTGTTGAACGCATTAACGTAGCTGCCGAAGCTTTCCATGAAAAACGACACCTCCCAAGCGTGATTGAATGAGTGTTGATCAGTTAATCATCAAAGCTGCCGGCGGGATAGAGCGGGAATTTGGCGATCAGTTTTTCCGCCTGTTTCCTGCAAGCCTTGAGGTTTGCCTCATCCTCCGGAGCACTGGAAACTTTGTCCATGATCTTCGCGATTGCCTCAATCTCCTTCTCCTTCAGACCGCGCTGCGTGACCGAGGTCAGGCCAATGCGCACGCCGCTCGCGATCGTTGGCTTCTCAGGATCAAAGGGGATCTGGTTCTTGTTGACGGTAATGCCCACAGAATCCAGCGCATCCTGGAACACCTTGCCCGTAATCCCCTTGGGGCGAAGGTCGGCAAGGATCAAATGGTTATCCGTACCGCCGCTGACGATTCGGAATCCGTACTTCGCCAACTCCTCGGCCAGCTTTTTTGCGTTCTTCACGACCTGCGTCATGGTCGCCCTATACTCGGCCCCCGCCATTTGCTTAAAGCACCAGGCTTTTGCCGCCATCGTGTGCAGGTGCATCGAACCGAGCGCACCCGGAAAAACGCCGCGATCCAACTGTTTCGCAAACTCTTTCTTGCAGAGGACCATGCCGCTTCTCGGACCGCAGAACGTCTTTGTCGTCGATGACGAAACGAAGTCGGCATAGGGGACCGGGCTGGGGATCACCTTCGCAGCAATCAACCCGCTCACGTGAGCCATGTCGACCATGGAAAACGCGCCAACGGACTTGGCGATGGCTCCAATCCGTTCGTAGTCGATCATCCTCGGATAGGAGCTGCCGCCCTCGATGATGAGCTTTGGCTGGAATTCTTTAGCCTTCTTTTCCAACGCCTCATAATCGATGGTTTCCGTCTCCTGGTTTACGCCATAGAAATCAAATTGGTAGACTTTTGAAAGGAAGTTCGCAGGCGACCCGTGCGTCAGGTGCCCCCCCTGGTCCAGGCGCATGCCAAGCACCCTGTCGCCTGGCTTTAACACAGCGGAATAGACGGCGTAGTTCGCCGTAGAACCCGAATAAGGCTGGAGGTTGACATGATCCGCGCCGTAGAGATCCATGGCGCGCTGATTGGCCAGCGTTTCAAGCTTATCGGCAACGTGCGATCCCGCCTGGAAGCGGGCCCCTGGGTACCCCTCAAGCGTCTTGTTCGTCCAAATCGATCCGCTGAGTTCCATCACCTCAAGGGCAGCCGTGCTCTCTGAGGCGATCATTTCAATGTTGTGTTCCTGGCGCGTCAGTTCCTCAACAGTCAACTCATAAACCTCTGGATCTGAAACGCGCGTGTGCTTCAACATGATTGATCACTCCTTGGATTTTTTAATATTTTCAGAAAACACGAGGAAAGCAACTTAAAGGTTCTCCATTAATGTTTAGTCTATCATTAGTATTTTATCGCGTCAATCACTCATTACGATATATAAAATTCAAGGTGAAGTCTAAAAGCACGATTCCAGGGTGTTGAAATACCGAACTGAAAGTCAGAAAAACCATAAGCGCTTCAAGATCAACGACTGGTAAAAACTGAGAAGCGTCCGAATTCAACGCAGCCTTTCAAAAGCCCTTGTGATGTTTTTTGCAGGCCTGTTACCACCACCGCGTCAGATAAGCAAAGGGCGGCGCCCGGACCACCCGGTACGCCGCCTGTTTAACTCGCCTCAATATAATGCCCGACGTTTTCTCACTCTGCCGGCGTGGTTTCCTTCGCCTCCCAACAGCGCTCCAGCTCGGACCTGGCATCCTCGTCGGTGAGGTTGAACCTCCTGGCCACCCGTGCCAAAGCCTCGCTCCTGGAGACGCCAAAGTCCCGGCAGGCGTTCACAAATCCCTGCACGTTGCCCCTGGCAAGGCCTTTGGCGAGACCTTCAGCGAGGCTCTGTTCCGCCGCCTCGCGGCGCACCCTGTCAACGTAATTCCTCGTCGCCGTCTCCTGGTCAAACAGCATCGTCATGATGTCCATCACCTCCGCCTCCCTGTCCTCCAGATATTCCTTCAGCACGTCGCGCTCCTTGCAGATGCGTATCGTCTCACGGATCGCCCGCCTCGTTCGACCGTAAAGTTTCACCTGACCGCCGAGAACCCTGCAGAACGTCGCATACTGGCCGATCACGTCCCCAGTCCCCTCGCCGTAGAGCATCCTGGCCCGCACTTCGATCGCAAACGGCTCCCCACAGAAAAACTCCTCCGAAAGGGAGAGAACTTCAGGGCGCGCAACCCTCTCGCCCGTGTAGAGAACGTAGAACTCCGGTCGGGGGAGCGCAGCCCTGGGGGCGTGGTAAAGGTCCGCACCCGTCCTCGCAAAGTGGTTCCGCCACGTCTGCACAAGGTACATCGCACCGCGAATCAAAACGTTCTCCGTCCACGTGCTCTGCGCCTCCACGAGAACCACCAGACGGTCCGATACCATAAAACCCAGGTCGTTATAGATGTCGTCAACCAGCACGTTGTTGATGCTGACGTCCGTCAGGTCGTCCTCCACGGTCGTCGTATCCTCGGGGTGCAGCGTCCGGTAGAGCTGAAACAGGTACTTCTTGATCTTGAAGAGGTCGGAGAACACCGTGGCCTTGACCTCGCGGTTCATGTCCCAAGCCTCCTCCCGCTCCGCCCTGTCCATGCCCTCGCCTCCCTCACTCTGCCGGCGCGGTCTCCTTCGCCCCCCAGCAGCGCTCCACCTCGGACCTGGCATCCTCGTCGGTGAGGTTGAACCTCCTGGCCACCCGTGCCAAAGCCTCGCTCCTGGAGACGCCAAAGTCCCGGCAGGCGTTCACAAATCCCTGCACGTTGCCCCTGGCAAGGCCTTTGGCGAGACCTTCAGCGAGGCTCTGTTCCGCCGCCTCGCGGCGCACCCTGTCAACGTAATTCCTCGTCGCCGTCTCCTGGTCAAACAGCATCGTCATGATGTCCATCACCTCCGCCTCCCTGTCCTCCGTCCTCATTATACGCCTCGCAGATGACGAGAATGGATTATAATTAAATGATTTACCACCGCGAACGCCCGAAGGGCCGGGAGGGCAGGACGCCGGCCCGCCCTGTAGGCTGGGCCATGGAGGGACAGAGGGCAGGCAGGGCGAGCACGGGAGCTTGAACGCAAATTCCCCCGACAGGGCGCGACGGGGTACGAAAGGCGAGGTAAGGTTCATGAATCTTCAAGTGTTTCAGGGGATCCTGATCCCCTTTCTGGGGACGTCCCTCGGCGCGGCTTGCGTGTTCTTCATGAAGGGGGAGCTCAACGACACCCTTCGGCGGGCGCTGACCGGCTTTGCTGCGGGGGTCATGACCGCCGCGTCGATCTGGAGCCTGTTGATCCCCGCCATAGAACAGAGCGAGCCCCTCGGCCCCTTCGCCTTTTTCCCTGCGGCGGTCGGCTATTGGGCAGGGACCCTGTTCCTCCTCCTGCTGGACCGTGTCGTCCCGCACCTGCACATGGACGCTCAGGAGGCGGAGGGACCCAGGACCCACCTCCCGCGAACGACGATGCTCTCCCTCGCCGTCACGCTGCACAACGTCCCCGAAGGCATGGCCGTGGGGATCGTCTACGCGGGGCTCCTGTCCGGCGCGGCGGAGATCACCGCGGGCGGCGCCATGGCCCTGGCCCTCGGCATCGCCATTCAGAACTTTCCGGAGGGCGCCATCATCTCCATGCCGCTCCACGCGGAGGGGGAGAGCCGGCCCCGCGCCTGCGTCGAGGGCATCCTGTCTGGCGCGGTGGAGCCCGTTGCCGCCGTCCTGATGCTCTGGGCCGCAGAGGTCTTCACGCCCCTCATGCCCTACTTCCTGAGCTTCGCGGCTGGGGCGATGTTCTACGTCGTGGTGGAGGAGCTGATCCCGGAGTTCTCGTCGGGCAAGCACTCCGACGTCGGCGGCCTGATGTTCGCCGCCGGGTTCACCCTGATGATGGCCCTGGATGTGGCCCTTGGGTAATCGAATGGGGCCTGCGGAGCCGCGTTTTTCAATTTTTATCGACTGGAGGGATTTCTCATGAAACCGAACTACAAGAACTGGGTGCCGAAGGGCCTGCTCGTCGCCCTCGCCATCGTGACCGCCGTCGTCCTGCTGTTCTTCCTTGCTCTGGGGGTCCTGGGGACCGGCGTCTCGGACACGGCGCGGGGCGTCCTGGCCGTCGTGCTGGGACTCGCAAGCGCCGCCTGCCTCGTCTTCCTGGCGCTCGGCACCGCGCTGTACCGGGCCTTCGACTACAACGGCAAAAGGCAGCTGGCACGGGCCATCGTCGAGGGGGTCGCGCAGTACGTCCGTCTGCCCGACGGCGGATGCGGGCTCGACGTGGGCTGCGGCAGCGGCGCGCTGACCATCGCCTGCGCGAAGAGGAACCCTGAGGGAAGCATGACGGGGGTTGACCTGTGGGGGATCACCTACGCCTCGTACAACAAGAAGCTCTGCGAGGACAACGCCCTGGCGGAGGGCGTGGGCAACGTCCGCTTCCTTCAGGGCAACGCGGTGAAGCTCGACTTCCCGGACGAGAGCTTTGACGCGGTCACCAGCAACTACTGCTACCACAACATCGTTGGGGTAAATCGACAGGACGTCCTCCTGGAGACGCTGCGGGTCCTGAAGAAGGGCGGGACCTTCGCCCTGCACGACCTCATGTCCCGTGCCAGGTACGGGGACATGCAGGCGTTCGTCGAGAGGCTGCGGGCCATGGGGTATCAGGAAGTGCAGCTCATCGACACGACGCAGGGCCTGTTCATGAGCCCCAGAGAGGCGAAATTCCTCTTCCTTGGAGGGTCCACGCTGCTGGTGGGGAAGAAGTAGGCCGCCCCCATCAGGGGACGGGAACGCCATCCTCTCTCAGGGCCGGCCCTTGTCCCTAAAGGCCGGCCCTTCGCCTGACCGCCCTACAGCAGCGACTGCACGAGCGCCGGGGACGGACGGGGGATCACCGTGGAGGCGACCATGAGCTCTACCTTCGCGGCTGCCGCGGCCACGGCCGTCCTGACCGCCGACACCTGGCCCGTCAACGTGACGAACCCCTTGCCACCGACGGCCAGCCCCATGCGGACCTCGATCAGCGACACGTCCGCGGCCTTCGCCGCGACGTCAGCCGCCTTGACGGCGCTCGCAACGGAGAAGAACTCAAGCACCCCGACGGCTCCGAACGTCCGCACCTGAGAGGTCATCGCGATGGCCGGGGCTACCTGCGGATGGACGTTCGGGAGCAGAAGACAGTCCACAAGCGCCGGTCCGGCATTGGCGCGACCCGTCCTCATGGAGGACTGCACGGCGCTGACCTCTCCGCCGACGATGACGATGTACTTTCCCGGACAGATGGTGGACGCCCTCAGGAGGTCCACCTGAGCGGCCTTCACCATAAAATCACACGTCTCTATGCCGACCGCGATGCTGTTCAGCTCCACCATGCCGATCGCGTTGTTCAACGTCCTCTCCCCCCTCTTGATTGTCCTTCCCTAATGCAGCCTGATGCAGCCATCCCCACAGCAAAACGGGGCCGTCAGCCGGCGACGATGAGCGCGCCGTTCTCGTCGATGGACTGCACCAGACCGGCAAGGCCCGTGTGGACGTTTGCCGACACGCCCTCCTGAGCGGAGGCGATGAGCGCGCCGCGCTCCACCCGGTCCCCGACCTGGACGATCGGGACGGCGGGCTTGCCGATGTGCTGTCGGAAGGGGACGTAAACGCACTGGGGGGCGAGGGAGCGATGGGGCTCCCGGACGTGGACTCCGTGCCAGCCTCCCAGCCCAAGGCGGGCGTAGAGGCGGGACGTGGGCACGCGCCGCAGGTCGAGGAAGCGCTGCGCCAGCGGCTCCATGTTGCGCTCCTTGTTCAGCCCCTTCTCCCGAAACCGCTGTTTGAACCATCCGTTGATCCGCCTCGGCGAGAGCCCCATGGGGCACGAGAACATCTCGCACAGGCCGCAGTCGCAGCAGTTGAGGGCGCTGCCGAAGCAGCGGACGTATTCCTCGTCGGGGAGGTTCTCCTCGCGCCAGACGTTTCGCATCACCTGGTGCGGCGTCACCTCGTGCCCGATGAGGTGGCGCGGGCACATGTCCGTACACATGCGGCACTGCACGCAGGCGCTGCGGGCCTGGTGCTTCATGTTCTCGATGGACAGGACCGACCGCGTGACGAGGTAGTGGTCCATCGGAAGGATCGCCAGGTTCCCCGTCGTCTTGGTGACGACGGCCCCGTCGATCGCCTTCGGGTCCGTCAGCACCCTGCCCATCATGGGACCGCCCACCAGCACGGCGTAATCCCCTCCGACGGCGAGGTCCGCCGCGGCGATGCACTCGCGGACGTTCGTGCCCAGCGGCACGCGAAGGACGACGGGCTTCACCACCGCACCCGTCACCGACAGGAACTTGTCCGTCACGGGCTTCCCCTCCAGGGCATCCGCGACGTTGAGCATCGTCCCCACGTTGTCCACCACCGCCCCGACGTTCAGGGGCAGGCCGCGCTCAGGGATGCTGCGGCCCGTCACGAGCTGGACCATGACCTGCTCGTCACCCGCAGGGTAGAAGGAGGGCATCTCGCAGAAGGTCACGCCGGCGCCCTGGGCCCGCACGGCCTCCTTCAGGGCCGCGATCTCCGCTTCGTACTCCGCCTTGATGGCGATGACGGCACGGCTCGCGCCGACCTGAGCGGCGGTCGCGGACACGGCCCGAACGATGCGGTCCGGGAAGGTGCGGCACAGGTACTTGTCCGTCTCGATCAGGGGCTCGCACTCCGCCGCGTTGACGATAAAGTAC
>CAJPSE010000052.1 GCA_905373185.1 uncultured Fretibacterium sp. | reverse complement strand
CGCAAAAACCGTTTTGAGGTGGGCCGCGTATCTGGCGCGGAAGACGTACACACGCCGATGCCCTGGTTCCTGAATCTGCCGCTGACGGAGCTGGCGTTAGTCATAGAGGATCTGATCGAGGAATGAGAGAGTGGGCGCGGGGTATTACGGCTGAGAGCGAATCTCTTTGATCGCTTCGATGATGCCGTTAATGACCGCGCCCGCGGTCACGAGAAGGAAGATGCGGAACGTCCATGACGCCCAGAGCTTGGGGATGATCACGACGAGAATCCCGGCGAAGATGAAAAGACCTGCAATGCCGAGCACAAGAGAAACGATGCCGCGAAAACTCCAAAGCCAACGGGCAAACAAATACTCGAAAATCTTCATGGCAACACCTCCCTGAAAAATGGGTGCGTTTTCATTTTAGGCTGGAGAGGAGAGCAAGTCAATGGCGCAGAAACTTTACGAGCTGGCCATACAGCTTCAAGGGAAGCTCGACGGCTCCCTTGAGGGAGCTATGAAGACCACCCAGGGGCACTTGAAGGAGCTGGAAAACCGCGTCAAGGACTTCCAGGAGCGCCAGAAGAAGGTGGGGCGCTTGGATGCGGCCTATGCTGCCAACAGCGAGGCAGCCAGAAAGCTCGGAGGCGAAATCCTGAATCTGAAGGAGAAGCAATCCGACATCTCCGGGTATCGGGAGCAGCGGAAGGCCACGGCGGAGACCGCCAAGGCCTGGCTCTCCGCTAAGCGCGAACTGAAGGCTCTGACGGCCGCCTACGGGAAGGACAAGACGGACCAGAATCGGAAGGCGATGCAGGCCGCGGCGAAACAGGCGAAGGCGCTGGAGAAGGCCTACGGCAAGAATCGAACGACCCTGGGCAAGATGGAGGAGAAGCTGTCCAAGGCCGGAATCAACACGCGGAAGCTGGGCGAGGAGCAGAAGAATCTTGCGGAAAAGCTGGCCTACGCCACGCGGGAGCAGGAGCGCTACAATGCGGCCGCCGAAGGCATCGCCAGAGGCAAGGCCTGGTGGTCGGGAATCACCGCCAAGGCGAAGGAATACGCCAAGGCGGCCTGGAGCGCTGCGAAGTGGACAGCTGGCATCGCTACAGCCATGGGATATGGGGCTTTCAGGGTAACGAAGTCCGTGGCCGAAGCTGGGAACGCCGCCGCAAAGCTGGGCAAAAAGGTCCGAATGAGTGCGGAGGACGTCCAGAAGCTGCAATTTGCTGCGGACCTTTCCGGGGTTAAGGACTTCTCCGGGGCCATGTTGACCATGACGAAAAACACCGACATGGCGGTAAAGGGCCAGGGCAAGGCTGTCAAGGCATTCAAGGAGCTTCGCATCGACCCGCGCGATCTCTCCAAGGCGGGCGGGGCGAAGGCCCTTCTGGCGATATCTCAGCAACTTCAAAATATCCGCTCCGAGGCACAGAAGACCCGCATCCTTCAGGGGCTGTTCGGAGACCAGTGGGGCGAGATGGCGGAACTGTTCCGACAGGGGCCCAAGGCCATCCAGGATGCCATGAAGGAAGCCGAGCGCTACGGCATTATGAGCAACGAATCCGCCGGCAAGTCCGAGGAGTTTCTGGACAACATCACCAAGATGCAGCAGGCCATCGGCGGCCTGAAAATAGCGATAGGCGATGAGCTGCGCCCCATCATCAACGATATTGTGCTCAAGATCACCGAATGGGTCGCGCAGAATCGGGAGCTGATCAGCGGGAAGGTCAAGGAATGGGTGGAGGCGATACGCCAGCGTCTCCCGGAGATATGGGCCGGAGTCAAGAAGGTTGCGGAATACCTCGGCAAACTGATAGGCTGGGCGATAAAAGGCGTCGATGCCGTCGGGGGATTCGAGAATGCCATGTATGGATTGGCGATTTTTCTGGGAGGGCAGAAGTTTCTTGGAATACTGAAAACATCTTCGGAGGCTATTCACGGATTGGTCTCGGCCTACAACATGGCGAAGGGAATTAACCCTGCAGCTTTGCCTGGTGTCGGCGGAGCAGGGGGTGCGGGTACGGCATCGGCTGGTGCTGGCAACGCGGCAGCGGCATCTGCAGGAGGCTTGGGGCTCTTGAAAACCGTCGCAAAGGTCGGCGGCGGTTTGATGATAATCAAAGGGGTGGCGGACGTAATCGAGGCCTACAACGCCGCTACCTTCACGCCAGAGGAACTGGAGCAATCGAAAAAGGCTGAGGAGGAATATCTGGGAGGAGAATCAGGTTTAGGAAGTGCCGATATGTGGAGTTTTGCTTCTCCTTCTTACGAGCCCGAGATTCAGAACCCGCCTCCTGTCAGCACCACGGTAAAGGATCCTGACGTCAAGACGGAAGGCGTCCCCGAGGTGAATGTCACGGTGAAGGTGGACGCTCAGGCCGCGAATAACCCGGTTTCCCAGAACGCCCGCGGCGGTCATATCTCCAGCCCCAGAATTTCCCGGCTGGCCGAACGGGGTCCGGAGGAGGTCGTCCCCCTCGGGGAGGCGGATCGGGGGCTCGGCCTCTCCCGTCTTTTCGAGGCCGCTCGTAAGATGAATGTCCCCATCGTAGACGCTGACATGGAGACGAATTTCAGATTTCCCGAGTTCCCGAAACCTCCCCAAGAAGCCGACAGAAGCGCGGCTGCCGCTGGGGGCTCCGTATCACCCAATATCAGCTATGCGCCTGTGTTCAATATCTCCGGGGAAAACGCCAGGGAGGTTGCGGCACAGGTTGAGAACGCCAACCGGCGCTCCTTCGGGGAGCTGCTGGAGGCCTTCCAGCATGAAAAGGAGCGTTGTTCCTATGCGACGACGTAGCTATACGACGCAGTCCGGCGACATGTGGGACGGGATCGCGCACAGGGTGTATGGGGACCGGAAACGCGGCGAGATGCTGATGCACCTTCTCCTAGAGGCAAATCCCGCCCACCGCAAGACGGTGATCTTCCACTCCGGCGTAGTTCTGACGGTTCCCGAGCCTCCCGTGTACATGCCCGAGACCCTGCCGCCATGGAAGAGGTGAGCCGATGGACGGTTACCCATCGAGGAGGACTCATGTGGTCCTGCTCTACAACAACAAGGACATAACGGAGGATATCTCACGCGACCTGATCTCCTTCTCCTGGACGGACAAGTCCTCCAAGGAGGCGGACGATGTCTCGATAAAGCTCCACAACGTGCACGGGCTCTGGTGCGGGGACTGGCAGGCCGCGAAGGGGGCAAAGCTCACCGCCGAGATCGTCCATACGAATTGGGACGGCGAGGATGGAGAAACCCGTCTGCCGTGCGGGACCTTCGAGATAGACGAGACGACCGTCTCGGGCCCCCCCTCAGAGGTGGCGATCAAAGGGATATCCGTTCCCATAACCTCCAAGGCACGCGGGCAGGCGAAGACGCGCGCGTGGGACAGCGTGAGGCTGTCCCAAATAGCCTCGGACATCGCCAGCAATGCTGGGCTGTCTCTGGTGTTCGAGCTCGTCAAGGATCCCCTCTACCAGCGAGAGGACCAGCTTGAGGAGTCGGACCTTTCCTTTCTGCAGGGGCTTGCCACGGAAGCCGGCGCTTCACTGAAGGTGAGCCACGACAAGCTGATCCTCTTCGACGAGAAGGAGTATGAGAAAAAGCCCTCCGTCCTGACCCTGGACGTCTCCGACCTGACGCGCTGGAGCCTGCAGAACAAAAGCTCCTCTGTTTACAGTTCCTGCAAGGTGAAGTACCACGACCCCGAGACGGACGATGATTTTGAGCACGAGGAAGACGCGGCCTTGGCGGACCTGAGCGGCGAGGACCGAAACGGGCGCACTCTTTCGCTCAATCAGCGCTGCAAGAGTCTGGCGGAGGCTGAGGAACTGGCGAAGAACACCCTGCACGATGCCAACAAATATGAGGTCTCGGGGAAGCTCGATGCCCCCGGAGATCTCTGTGTTGTGGCAGGGGTGAACATTGAGGTGACCGGGTTAGGGCGATACAGTGGAAAGTACGCCGTGGACTCGGTTACTCATACTGTGGACGGTCGGGGCGGGCATGTCATGTCCCTGGACATCCGCCGAGGAGGCAGGGGGTCCAAGGGCAAGGGGGATGGCGTGAATTACGTCAGTTGGTCGCAGTTTGACCATCTGGGAAAGGACTATTCGAGATGAGCCGAAGGGAACCCAGTGCAAACGATGTGGTCCGGGTGGGGCGCGTCTCGGCGGTGTACCCGGAACGGCATACGGTAACAGTGGATTTCCCGGATCGCGGCGACGGGTTGATAACCAAAGAGCTACCTGTTCACGCCGCGCTTTCGCGAAAAAACCATTTTTACGCCATGCCGGACGAAGGAGAGCATGTCATCTGTGCTTTTTATGGAAATGGGCTCAGTGAGGGGGCGGTCCTCGGAGCGATTTACGATGACAGGAACGCCCCGCCCATCCCGGACCGCGATGTCTACTCCATCCTCTTCGAGGATAAAACGCGGTTGATGGTTGACCGGAAGAATCACATTGTCGAAATAAAGGACAGTTTTGGCAGCTTCATCCGCTTCGCGGACGGGGATATTCACATTAAGTCTGCAAAAAATGTGTACATAAATTAGGAGAAAGAAGATGCCGGCAGCAACCAGAAAAGGCGATCTATGCACGGGGCATGGCTGATGGCCTCCCCGCTCTTCGGTGGAGGGCAGCCCCGATGTCCTTGTGAACGGAATCCCCTGGCATAGACAGGGGGATGCTTGGGCGAGCCATTGTTGTATAGACCCTCCGTATCTATGTCATCCCTCTGTGCTTGCCCATGGAAGCCCCACGGTTTTTATTAATGGCAAGGAAGCGGGGCGCATTGGTGACCCTGTGGCGTGCGGTTCTTTTGTGGCGACGGGGAGCCCCAATGTTTTTATCGGGCCATAAGGGGGGATTTATGTGATCGGTTATCTCGGCGAGGTCGTGTTCGAGGTATCACAACAGCAAGTAAAAACCTTCGGAGACCTCCGCCGCAGCGCATCCGCACGTATTGCATCCCATGATTTAATAGGCCGCAAGCCTTTGCTGGAATTCACGGGACCTGCTTTGGAAAGCCTCTCCTTTTCCATGACGCTATCGTCATTTCTGGGCATTGAGCCTATCGAAGAAGTACAGACACTGCGGGAAATGCGGGATCAGGGGCTAGGGGTTCCCTTCGTCTTGGATGGAACACCCCAGGGCGAAGGACTCTGGCTCCTCGAGGGGCTGGAGGAGACCTGGCGATATATCGATAACAACGGGGTCCCGAGAGTCATCGAGTGCTCCCTGAGCCTGAAAGAATATATCGAGAATGTGAGGTGAGAGGATGGATTATGAGGTTTTTGGACGACGCGGGGCTATCAATTTCGGGGCTCGTGGAGTCGAGGAGGTGCTGCAGAACGTCCGAACCTACCTTTGTACGACCAGGTTCTCCGTCGTCCTGGACCGCACGTTGGGCATAGATGCCAGAGTGATCGACCGCCCCATAAACAAGGCAAAGGCCATCATCTCCGCCGATATCCTGGGTGGGCTTCCACGCCATGAGCCGCGTGCGAAAGTCCTTTCCATCACCTTCGCTGGTGACGGCCTGGACGGCGCCTTGACCCCCATGGTGAAAGTGTGGGTGACACTTGATGGCGTTGAATAATATCCAGTTTGCGGAAAAAGACCCAGCTGTAATTGAGGCGCAAGTGGTCGCTCTGGTAGAGACATTTCTATCACGAGAGGGCGAGGATCCTGTGAAGCTTTACCGCTCTGATCCACGGCGGCTGATGGCGCTGGCTTTTATAGCGGGGCTGGTTCATCAGAGAAACCTCATTGATTTCAGCGCCAAGATGAACCTTTTGGCTTACGCTCAAGAAGGCTACTTGGATCATTTGGGGCATCTTTTGGGGGTTCATCGTCTGGAAGCTATATCAGCTATGACGACATTGTGCTTTGAATTATCAACAATTCTAACGCAGCCTGTCGTAATCCCGGAAGGGACCAGGGTTACTCCAGACGGAAAACAATACTTTGCAACGACCCAAACCGCAGATATCCCTGCAGGTGAGAACCATATCGACATCTCGGCGCGATGCTTGATTCCTGGCACTGCTGGGAATGGGTGGGCGCCAGGTCAGATCAACAGGCAGGTAGATCGTTTGCCGTTTGTGAAGCGAGTCTACAACATTACTCCATCGCAAGGAGGGGCTGATACGGAAAATGACGAAAATCTGCGCATCCGCATCCAACTCGCTCCGGAGTATTTCAGCGTGGCTGGTCCGCGGGGGGCGTATGAGTACTGGGCGCGGACCGCACACCAGGGTATCGTGGACGTGACGGTCGTGGGGCCGCCGGAAACGGAGCCCGGCAACGTTCACATCTACCCCCTGATGCAGGGCGGCGAGCTGCCTTCCCAGGATATTCTGGATGCCGTGCTGAAAATCTGTGACGCTGAGGGCACCCGACCGGATACGGACCACGTTTCCGTCTTCAAGCCTACCCCAATCTCCTACAGCCTGCGGGTGAAGTTCTGGATCGACCGCAGTCGGGCAACCCAGGCGGCGGCCATTCAGAAGGCCATCGAACAGGCGGCACGGGACTGGATACTCTGGCAGAAGTCGAAGCTGGGGCGAGACCTGAACCCTTCTGAGCTGAACCATCGCATGGTGGCCGCCGGTGCGAAGCGTGTCGAAATCGCTTCCCCTGCTTTTACTGTCCTGAACTACATGCAGGTGGCCATACCGGGAAATATTGAAATCACCTATGGGGGGCTGGAGGATGGCTAAAGAACTCCTGGAGCTGTCCCTGCTGGACATCCTCCCTTCCTCTATCGCGGACGATTTGAACGTGCAGGCCATCACGCGGTCCATAGATCCTGAGATGCAGAGCGTTTCCCACGATATACGGGAAACGCTTATTTTGTCGCGAATTGATGAGCTCCCGGAGCCCGTCGTGGACCTGTTGGCCTGGCAGTGGCACGTGGACTTCTACGAGCTGGCCAGAACACTGAAGATGAAGCGCGCGATGGTGAAGGGCTCCATCCCCTGGCACCGGAAGAAGGGGACGCGGTGGGCCATCCTGAAGGCTCTTGAGATGATTGGGGTCAAAGGGACTTTCATTCCGTGGTGGGAGGTTCCTGGGGCCAAGCCCTACACATTCGCGATCGAGGCGGAGATAACATCGGGTTTTTGGTCCCAGCTCCCAAATGTGGAGGACGTTATTGACGTGATTCGCCGGGCGATATTCGAGTCCAAGGCGACACGGTCCTGGCTCATCGACCTAAAAACCATCATCAAGGCGGAGGAGAAGCTGCCTCTCTACCATGGCGCGGCGACCTTCCGGGGCGGCCTGCACGAAATACGTCCAGAGCATCCGGAGCTGAACGACACGCACCTCACAGCCGGCATCGCGACCGCACAGGGCGGGTACAGTCATGTGGGGCTCGTCAGGCCGAAAGGGGCCCAGACGGCGGCGTTCTCCGGCATTGCCACGCTCCAGACGCATTACGTTACCATCGGCCCATCGGGGGCCTGACAGGAGGAATAGACATGGCGAAATTCGGGGGCATGACCCTCACCAAAGAAGGACGGAACCTGCTCGCCAAGGCACTGACGGGCAAAGATCTGAAGTTCGTCCGCGTGGCGACCGGAGACGGTCGCCTGCCAGCTGGACAGAATATCTATGATATGACGGCGATGGTGCATCCGCTGCAGGACCTCCCCATTGCGTCCTGCACGGTCACGGGCGTCGGCACGGCGACTATCCAGGCCGTGATGACGAACCAGGGGCTCGACATGGGGTTCTTTGTTCGGGAGATAGGGCTCTTCGCGAAGGACCCGGACTCCGGCGCAGAAACGCTGTATGGCTACTGCAACGCGGGTGACGAAGCGGACTACATGCCGGGGCAAAACGGGCCGGACGTGGTGCAGTATCTGCTCGCTCTCGTAGCCGTCATAGACCAGGCGCAGAACGTCACGGCCGTAATTTCCGAGGGGTTAGTCTTCGTAACCCCCCCCGAGCTGGAGCAGCGTTTGAAAGACATCTTTCCCCCCGCTACAGGCGGGGTTGATCCAGCCGATATCGCAGCCATCTGGGCCAGGTTGAACAGCGACCAGGGGAACATCCTGCGGCCGATAGACATCACGCTCATCAAGCAGATGGTACTGGGTTCGGATATGCACGACGTCAATCATATGCTCCGTTCCATCACGGGGCAGCTGATCTGGAACGACCTGCACAACAGGTATTCAAGGGACAAGGTGCACATCGAGCTGTTCTACAAGGATGGCATTACAATGTCGAGCCACCTGAAAATCCCGGTCGAGGAGGTCGTTGTGGGGTCGGACTGCATCGATGTGACGGACACGCGGGAGCTGGAAGTGGGGCTGGAATACCTGCTTTCCGACGCAAATGGTCAGGAGTTCGTCAAGGTGAAAGAGGTACTTACAAAGGAGCGTTTCAGGACGGAGGAGCCCGTGAAGAGAGCTTACGACCCCACGAGTACGGTCATTTGCCTGTCGAACTGGACATACGATGACGACCGCGACGGCGGGGCCGTCGCTCAGGCGGGGCAGGTCTATCAAAGCAAGACACTCGATATGGTCTGCAACGCCAAAGGGGAACACAGCATCATCATTCGGCGCGACCTGGGAGAAGGCACTCTGACCGTGGAGCGATGGACGGGCGAGGCCTGGGTTGCTTGCGAGGTATCCGAGAACGTCCTTTCATCTGGGGGATATGGAACTCCCCCCGAAGACCAGCGGATGCTCGCAATTTATAACCTGCCTTACGTGCTTCAAGCGCCGACGAAGATTCGTGTCACCTGCACAAAAGGCCCAGTTAAAGTCGATTGGATAGTCGTCAAGAGCCTTTTCTGCGCGGCCGAAGCTCCGAAGCCCCGTATCTCGAAGACCAGGAGTTGGGATACCCCGGGCACCTACCAATGGACGGCCCCAGCCGGCACGACGTTTGTGAAGCTTACGGCCATCGCAGGGGGTGGTGGTGGCGGTAGCAGTATGGCTGGCGTAGCTGGAGAGGGCGTTGTTGGAAAAGCCATAAATGTTGTTGCTGGGCGAACATATACGATAACCGTCGGGCTGGGTGGCAAAGGAATCCAAGTCGCCAACACGGGAGGAACTATCGGGGGAAACACTTCTTTCGATACCCTCCTGACTCTCAAGTCGACTGGGGTGCAGCCACCACCGATTTTCCCAAGAGAATTCCTGTTCCCGCATGATGGTATTGGAGAGGGACGGTATATCTACGGGGGACCTGGCGCATCGGGTCTGATTCCCGGGTCCCGGGGCGGCCTGGCGGCAATGCGCGTTCCTGGAGATGCAAACTCTCTGGCGGACGCTACTGATGGAGTGCGCGGAGGTGGTGGAGGTTCCGGGGTGGACAAGCAGTATGTGAGTGGAATACAGCCCAATATGGTGCTAGCCAAGGCCGGCGGTAATGGCGGCAACGGATATCTGGAACTGAGTTGGGAGGAAGACGGCTCATGGAATTAGGAGGCGAAGAATATGCGCATAGCCGAACTCGCTGAAGACAACGAGCGAATACGGAAAATCTACGAACCGGACGAATGCGAGGTCTATGGCTGGAGGGCAGACAATCCCCCGGTGTTCTCCCCGGAGATTGTACTGGTGGACATCACAGACAAGCCGGAGGTGAAGGGGAACTGGTTGTATCGGGACGGAGAGTTTATAGACCCCCGGAGCCTGCTCACGCTCGATGGGGCGAAAGCGGAGAAACGCGCAGAACTTATGGCGATGCGAGACCAGCTCATTGCCGCGGGGTTCAACT
>CAJPSE010000051.1 GCA_905373185.1 uncultured Fretibacterium sp. | reverse complement strand
ATGCCCTTGGCCTCACCTATCTGAATGCCCTTGGCCTCACCTATCTGAATGCCCTTGGCCTCACCTATCTGAATGCCCTCCGTCCTGCCGATCTGAATGCCTTTCTCTATCCCTTTACGCTCCATGATGCTGACGTACATTCGTCCCGCCTCCTTCGCCTGCTCCAGGGCGTTCTCCCACTCTTCGTATTCCCTCGAGCTCGCGTCCTCCGTGAGGTGAATCACGCCCTCCATGAACACCAGAAGCTGCGCCTTGTCCGCATGGGACCAGCCTCGCTCCTCCAAAAGAGAGAGCATTTCCTTGAGATAATCCAACTTACGAGCTTCGCAGCCTCGGCTCTTCCACGCCCGAAGGCCTGCAAGGTGTGCCCAGTCGAAGGGGTTTTCGCTCGCCTTCAGCGCTTCCTCATCCCCCTCGTAAATCCTGAATACCGGGAACTCGTAGCTCACTCGGGTCCCGTACCCCTCCCAGCGATAAACTCCACTGGACTGCGCCTTTGACAAGGGCTCGATGAGAAGGGTCAAAGCGATTACGGGATGCCGATAACGGCCTTCCAGCAGCCCCCGGTAACGGTGCATCCTGATGGGAAAGTCCTCATTGCCGCCGCGTCCCTGCACCTCCACGTGGAGTAGAATCCAAGGCTCCTCACCGGAGAGAAGCGGAACCTGGGCCAGGAGGTCGACGAAGCGGTTCCCGTCCGGTTCTCCCCCTTCATAATGACGGGTAAAGCGGGCTAAACGCCGAAGTTCTTTATCGAGGAACAGGACATCCCGTTTGTCGTCGATATCGCGGGCCAGCTCGGGTAAAAGGGACTGGAGCATAGGGACAAAGAAGCGGGCCAGCATGTCCTTCCAGAGTGGGTCGTCATGGCGGGGTTCCGTGCCACCCTCCACTTTTGGCGTCGAGTTAACGCTCCTCTTTCTTGCTCTCATCCCCATGACGCCGTTTCCCCTCCTTTCCTTCGAGTTGGGAGTAGGCGTCGTAAAAAAACAACTCCTCCCATGAAAAGAATAGTCTATATCGGTATGGATGTCTACCATGAACCTCACGTTTTGTTCTCCTGGGCCGGTCTTCGGAGATAAGGATCTGTAATGAAGGCCGGGCCGGGGAGGAGACTCCCCGGCCCGGCCTTTTCTCGAAAGGTTTCGGTGTGTTACGCCTTGATGGGCTGCGGGCCCATCTCCGCCAGTTCCTTGTAGGCCTCGTAGCGCTCCCTGGCCTCCTTCTCCGCCTGTTCGAAGAGCGAGTCGGCGAGGTCCGGGAATCCCTGTTTCAGGGCCGCGTAGCGCACCTCGCTCAGCAGGAAGTCCCGGTAGCTGGCCTTCGGCTCCTTGGAGTCGAGGATGAAGGGGTTCTTGCCCTGAGCGGCCAGCTCGGGGTTGTAGCGGTACAGATGCCAGTACCCCGCCTCGACGGCCTTCTTGCTCTGGGCCTGAGTCTTGCCCATGCCCGCCTTGATGCCGTGGTTGATGCAGGGCGCGTAGGCGATCACCAGTGACGGGCCCTTGTGGGCCTCGGCCTCGGCCAGGGCCTTGAGGAGCTGGTTCTTGTCCGCCCCCATCGCGACCTGCGCGACATAGACGTGCCCGTAGGTCATGGCCATGCGGCCCAGGTCCTTCTTGCGCACGCGCTTGCCGCTTGCCGCGAACTTGGCGATGGCCGCCGTCGGCGTGGACTTGGAGGACTGGCCGCCCGTGTTGGAGTAGACCTCGGTGTCCATCACCAGGATGTTGACGTCCTCCCCGCTGCCCAGCACGTGATCGAGCCCGCCGTAGCCGATGTCGTAGGCCCAGCCGTCGCCGCCGAAGATCCAGACGGACTTCTTGACCAGGTAGTCCCGGAACTGCTCGATCTTCGCGTACTCGCGGAGCACCGCCTCGTCGCCGCAGCCGCACTCGCCGCAGGAACAGCAGAACATCCTGTCCAGCAGCGCCTCGACCTTGGCGGCCGACTCTCGGGACCTCTCGCCGTCCTCGTGGGTGTCCAGCCACTCCTGGAGCACGGCCTTGTCCTCCTGGGCGATGTCCAGCTTCAGCAGGCTCTCCATGGCCTCGACCAGATAGTTCACCATCACGTTGAGCGAGAGCTTCATCCCGAACCCGTACTCGGCGTTGTCCTCGAAGAGGGAGTTCGCCCACGCGGGCCCATGCCCCTTGGCGTTGGTCGTGTAGGGCATGCTGGGCGCCGAACCGCCCCAGATGGAGGAGCAGCCCGTGGCGTTGGCGATGATCATACGGTCGCCGAACAGCTGGGTTATGAGCTTGGTGTAGGGGGTCTCGCCGCAGCCCGCACAGGCGCCGCTGAACTCCAGGAGCGGGCGCTGGAACTGACTGCCCTGTACGGTGAACTTGCTGCCCGCGTTCTCCTTGTCCTGGACGTTCTCCATGGCGAAGGTCCAGTTGTCTACCTCGCCGTCCTGAGTGGCGATGGGCTTCATCTCCAGGGCGTTGGCGGGGCAGATGTCCGCGCAGTTGCCGCAGCCCATGCAGTCCAGCGGATCGACCTGCATCTTGTACTTGTAGCCGGCGTCCTTGAGGGCCTTGCCCCTGCAGTCGACGGCGCCGAACCCCTCGGGGGCAGCGGCCTGCTCGTCGGCGTCCAGCAGGAAGGGACGGATGGAGGCGTGCGGGCACACCATGGCGCACTGATTGCACTGGATGCACTTGTCGCTCTTCCACTCGGGGACGTTCACGGCGACGCCGCGTTTCTCGAAGGCGGCGGTCCCGGACGGGAAGCTGCCGTCCTCGCGTCCGACGAAGGCACTCACGGGCAGGCTGTCGCCCTCCTGCGCGTTGATAATGGCGCACTGCTCCGCCGCGAACTCCGGGACCTCCGAGGGAAGGCCGCGCTTCTCCACCGCCTTGTCCGGGGCGTCGAGCCAGGACGCCGGGATCTTTATCTCGATGATGTTGTCCAGCCCGGTGTCGACCGCGGCGTGGTTCATCTTGACGACGTTCTCGCCCTTCTTGCCGTAGGACTTCTCGATGGCGTCCTTCATGTACTTCACGGCGTCCTCGATCGGGATGACGTTCGCCAACTTGAAGAACGCGGACTGCATGATCGTGTTGGTGCGGTTGCCCAGCCCCAGCTTCTCCGCCTCGTCCACGGCGTTGATGACGTAGAACTTCGCCTCCTTCCCGGCGAGCTGGCGCTTGAGCTTGGCGGGAAGGTGCTCCTCGAGCTGCTCGAGCGTCGTCCACTGCGTGTTGAGCAGGAACGTCCCGCCCTTCTTGAGCCCGGCCGCAACATGGTACTGGTGCACGTACTCCTGTTTGTGGCAGGCGATGAAGTTGGCCGAGTCGATGAGGTAGGTGGACTTGATCGGGGACTTGCCGAAGCGCAGGTGCGACACCGTGATGCCGCCGGACTTCTTGGAGTCGTAGGCGAAGTAGCCCTGGGCGTAGAGCTCCGTATGGTCGCCGATTATTTTGATGGAGTTCTTGTTGGCCCCGACGGTGCCGTCGGAGCCCAGGCCCCAGAACTTGCAGCAGACCGTCCCCTCGGCCGCGGCCTCGACGTCCTCCAGGACTGGCAGGGAGCTGTCGCTGACGTCGTCGACGATGCCGATGGTGAAGCGGTTGCGGGGCTCGTAGAGCTTGAGGTTGTCGAACACGGTCTTGATGTGGCTGGGCGTCGTGTCCTTGGAGCCCAGCCCGTAGCGGCCGCCGACGATCTTGGGCGCGGAACCGCCCTTGTCGAAGAACAGGGTGCGGACGTCCTCATAGAGGGGCTCGCCCAGGGAGCCGGGCTCCTTGCAACGGTCCAGCACCGCGATGGCCTCGACGGTGGAGGGCAGCACGCGGAAGAAGTATTTCGGGGAGAAGGGACGGTACAGGTGTACCTCGACCACCCCGACCTTTTCGCCCCGTGCGTTCAGGTAGTCTACGGTCTCCTCGATGGCCTGGCAGACGGACCCCATCGCGACGATGACGCGCTTCGCGTCCGGCGCCCCGTAGTAGGTGAAGGGGTGGTAGCTGCGCCCCGTGAGCTTCTTGATCTCCTGCATGTAGCTTTCGACGGCGTCGGGGATGTCCGCGTAGAAGGGCTGCGCGGCCTCCTTGGCCTGGAAGAAGATGTCCGGGTTCTGTGCCGTTCCCTTCTGGAAGGGGTTCTCGGGCCTCATGGCCCGCGAGCGGAACATGTCGATGGCGTCGTAGTCCACCAGTCCGGCGAGGTCGTCGTAGTCGAGCGCGTCTATCTTCTGAATCTCGTGGGAGGTGCGGAAGCCGTCGAAGAAGTGCAGGAACGGAACGCTCGTCCTGAGACTCGAGAGGTGTGCGACGGCGGCCATGTCCATGGTCTCCTGGACGCTTCCGGCGGCGAGCATCGCGAACCCCGTCATGCGCGCGGTCATGACGTCGCTGTGGTCGCCGAAGATGGAGAGGGCGTGCCCCGCGATGGCCCGGGCCGAGACGTGGAAGACGCACGGCATCAGCTCCCCCGCGATCTTGAACATGTTGGGTATCATCAGCAGCAGTCCCTGGGACGCCGTGAACGTGGTGGATAGCGCTCCCGCCGACAGGGCCCCGTGCACGGCGCCTGCGGCGCCCCCCTCGGACTGGAGCTCCGTGACCTTGACGGTCTGCCCGAAGATGTTTTTGCGCCCGTGAGCCGCCCACTCGTCGATCAGCTCGGGCATGGTCGACGACGGTGTGATGGGATAGATAGCCGCGACCTCGGAGAACGCGTAGGCGACGTGCGCCGCGGCCGCGTTCCCGTCCATAGTTTTCCAGTGCCTCTTTGCCATTTTCTAAAAACCCCTCCTCGAATATGTGCCCCGGATGTCCCGGAATCACCTGAAAAAGAACCCCCCGCTCCTCACAAAAAAACCCAAACGCAAAAAAACACAGACAATTTTCGCAGAGGGTCCTCTGCGAAAACGCCGATTCCGCGTCCGGCTTATCATTGGCATTCATTTTACTACGTTTCCCTAAAAATAAATCTTAAAAATAAATGGAGAGGCGTGCTTGATCCTTGCTGAAAAAGTCCCGGTTCTTTCGCATTCGGCCGGATAGGATTCCAGACCGGACAGAATTCCGGAATAGATAGGATTCGAGAATGGATTATAATTGCGCTGTACGACGGTATAATAGCGGGACGCTCCGTGTGAGGGGGCGGGGTGCTCACTTTTTCGTCGTAGGGTTTGTTCCGCAATCCGGAAAAGAGGATTGGATTAGGACCGGAATTGAAAAGAAAGGGGTTTTGTCTATGTCGATATGGAAGAAAGGTGTCTTGAGGATTGTCGTCTGCCTCATCGCCGCCGTCCTCCTCCTTGTGGGGAACGCGGACGCCGCGACGTTCAGGGTGACGACGAACGCGGACAGCGGGGCGGGCTCGCTGCGGCAGGCCGTCCTGGATGCAAACGCGACCGTCGAGCTCGATGAAATTCAGATAGACGCCGGGGTCGGGGTCATCGCGCTCGCCTCGGAGGTGAACATCTCCTCCCCGCTCAAGATAAGCGGCGGCGGCGTGACCGTGAAGGGGAGCGCGACGCGCCTTTTCAGCGTCACGGGGGGAACGGTGGGGTTTGACCGCATTACCTTCACCGGCGGCAAGTCCTTCTCCGGCAACGGCGGAGCGGTGAACATCGAGGGGGCTGCCAAGGCGGACTTCGTCAACTGCACGTTCTTCGACAACGATGCGGCCCTTAAGGGCGGCGCGGTGTGCGTGGCCAGCACCCAACCGGACGCCACCACCTTCTTGAACTGCACGGTTGCGGGCAACAGTGCCGAAAATGGCGGTGGTGTCGCCACGGTCCGGGGGATTACCGTTTTTTCGGGCACCATCGTCGTTGGGAACATCGAGAGGGGGGCCCTGCCCAAGGGAGCCGACGTCTATGCGGAGGCGAGCGGCACCGTCTCCAATACCGGAAGTTATAACGTCGTCGGGCACACGAACATGCCGGGCTCCTTCGGTGCGGCCCAGGGCAACCATGCCTCCGTCAGCTCGGCGGACGTGTTTGGGAAAAGACCTCTGGCTTTGACGGCCGTTGATAAGGTGCAGGTGCTCAAGCTCTCCAGCCTGTCGGGCAACGTCGCGCGCGACCTGATCCCGATGGACTCGGTTCTCAAGTTCCCCAAAGAGGATGAGCGCGGGGCCAGGCGTCCCCAGCTCCTGGGGCTGGACGCGGGCGCGCTCGAGCTGAGCCCCGTCCCCGTAGCGAGCGTCGATCTTAAAGGAAGCTCCTACATTCAGTTGGGGACGACGGAGAGATACACGGTCGCCGTCCACCCTGACGACGCCACGCGTAACATTGGCACCTACAAGGATGGGATCGAGTGGAGCGTCAGCGACGCCGGGGTCATCTCGGTGGATGCCTCCGGTGGCGTCACGGCCCTGAGGACGGGCAACGCGGTCCTCTTCGCCAGGGTGCACGGATGGGATGCCGCAGGCAACACGACCGTGTCCCCAATGGTCTCGCTCAAGATTCGCGTGGGAACCACGCCGCTCCCGGCTCCAAAGGTAAAGCTCGAGGCCCTGGGGGATCGCTCCATGACGCTCGGTACGACGCAGCGGCTCCAGCCCACGGTCCGCGTCACCCTGCTGGACGAACCCTCGGATATCCCCTACTCGCTCAGCGCTTTCTCCTCCAGCCCGGCTGTTGCCGACGCGGAGGTGCTGCCGGACGGCAAATCGATCCTGCTGACGGCAAAGGCCCTCGGGAAATGTCCGATCACGGTGACCGCCACGGCCGAGAACGGCGCCGGGCCGGCCAGCGACTCGCAAACCTTCATCCTGACCGTTTCCGATAAAAGCTCCGGCAAGGGCGGCGGCGGGTGCGACGCGGGTGTCAGTGGATGGACACTGGCTCTTGCAGCTGCCTTCCTGTTGAAAAGGAAGGCCTGATTTTCACCAACCGCAGCTAGTCCCTTCAGGGGCGACGCGGGATGGAGCGGACTTACATTGGCTCTTGCAGCTCTCTTCCTCCTGAGGAGAAAAGCATAGCCTCGGATAGATGCAGCCAGTCCGTTAAGCAGACGACCAGCTCTGGTAAAGCCCCTAAGCGATTCGCACAGCTCGTTCCTCGCTGGCTTTCTGCTTATCCGCGGGCTTTTTGCCCGCGGATGCTGTGTCGGTCGCTTATGTCGATGCGAGGCTCATAAGCGGATGACCGCTTTCCGCGAGACAGCACGACTCCCCGCCTTATCCATCCTTGCTTTTGTCCTCCCGCTCGTGTATACTGAGGACACTTCGATAGAAATTGCCGAAGGAGTGGGCCCTTGCCCGCTCCTTTTTCTTTGGATTTTGTTGTGTTTTGCAGGTGTCGTATTGCGCTGCGGAGAGGAGCGTGTGGCCTTTGGAGGGCGGGGGAACGATGTGTCGGATGGAGTCGCTGGAACGGCCCATCCGCGAGCTGGTCGAGCGTTTGGGGTACGAGTTCGTTCACGTCGGCGTCGGGACGGATTCCGCGCAGCGGAGGGTCCGTGTCCTCATAGACTCCCTGGGGGGGATCACCGTTTCCGACTGCGAGACGGTGTCGCGGGCCGTCAATCGCTTTTTGGACGAGAACGACATCCCGGAGCTCGAGGGGCGCTACTATCTCGAGGTCAGTTCTCCGGGGGTGGAGCGTCCGCTCTTCACGCCGGAGCATTATGCGCGCTTTCGGGGTCGGGAGGCGCGCATCCGCCTTGTCGAGCCCATGGGGGGACGCAAGGGCCTGACGGGGGAGATCCTGTCGGCGGACGAGGACTCGGTGGTCCTGTTCGCGGCCGACGAGGAGCGTGAGATCACCGTCCCGTTCGGCAACATCAGGAGCGGTTCGCTGGTCTTCCGGGGCTTCGAACCGCAGGCCCCGAAAAAGAGGAAGAAGGGCGGAAGACCTGGTTCCGACGGAGGGCTCCGGACGGGCGAGAACAAAGGGAAACATCGTGAGGAGGAGCTTTAGATGCAGCTGGGGCGCGAGTTTGTGAGGACACTGAGCCAGATAGCCAAGGATCGCAATCTGTCTCAGGAGCTGATCGTATCGAGTCTTGAGGCGGCTCTGATCTCCGCCTACAAAAAGTATCAGGGCGGCAACCAGGAGGCGGAGGTCCTCGTGGACTTCGAGACCGGCGACGTCGTGATCAGCGAGCTGCGCACCGTCGTGGAGACGCTGGAGTCCCCCGACACGGAGATAACGCTCGAGGACGCCCGGAGGCTGGGATACGAGGACGCCGCGCCGGGCGACGTCCTGCGGCTGGAGAAGAACCCCGGCGACTTCGGGCGAATAGCCGCCCAGACCGCCCGTCAGGTGATCATTCAGCGTCTGAAGGACGCCGAGCGCCAGGTTATCTACGACGAGTTCTCCGACAAAATCGGGGAGATGATGACCGGCGTGGTCTTCAAGTCGGAGAACGATCAGGTCCTGGTGCGCCTCAACGAGCGTACCGAGGCCATCCTGCCGCGCAAGGAGCGGATCCCCGGTGAGAGGTACGTCCCCGGCGACGCCATGAAGTTCTACGTCCTGGACGTGCGGCAGATGACGCGGGGCCCCAGGATCGTCGTCTCCCGGACGCATCCGGGACTCCTCCGGAAGCTGATGGAGCTCGAGATCCCGGAGGTGCGGGACGGGGTGATCGAGATCCGCAACATCGTCCGGGAGGGGGGCGCTCGCGCCAAGGTGGCCCTGATGACCCTGGACGCCAACGTCGACCCGGTCGGGGCGTGCGTGGGCAACGCCGGGGTGAGGATCAAGGCTATAAGCAAGGAGCTGATGGGCGAGAAGATCGACGTCATCATCTGGAACAGCGACCCCCTGGCGTATATCCGCAACGCCCTCTCGCCCGCCAAGGTCTCCAGGGTCGAGCCGGTCCTCGATCAGGAACACTCGGTCCGGGCGTATGTCTATCCCGACCAGCTCTCGCTGGCCATCGGCAGGGCGGGGCAGAACGTCCGGCTGGCGGCGCGCCTGACGGGCTGGAAGATCGACATCGACGCCCTCGAGGTGGAGCGCATGCCGACGCTGCAGGACATCTTCCACGACATCGTGGAGGACGAGGTGGAGGACGAGTAGCGTGGGCCAGCCGCGGCCGCGACAGCGACAAAAGCCCAGGACCTGCGTCGGGTGCCGGGAGGAGTCGCCCAGGAGGGCCCTTATTCGCGTCGTCCGCTCCCCCGACGGCTCGGTTGTGGTGGACGAGCGCGGCAAACTGCCCGGCCGCGGCGCCTATCTCTGCGCGAGGCGGGAGTGCCTGGCGAGGGCGAGGAAGAGCGGCGCCCTCGCCAAGGCGCTCAGAACGGCGATCCCCGACTCCTGCTACGCGGAGCTGGAGCGCCGCATCGAGGAGGAGGGTACGGCGCACGCCGATCCGGAGGAGCGTCTGCACGAGCTCTGTGCCCTGCTCGGGCTCTCCCGGAGGGCGGGGATGGTCCTCGTCGGCTCGGATAGTGTACAATCGCAGTGCGGCAGGGGGCCCCTGCTGATCCTGACCGCGGAGGACTGCTCCGCATCCGTGCGGGAGTTCGCGGAGAGGCAAACCGCGTCCGGTGCGCGGGCTCATACGCACATTCATGCGCCCTTGAGCGTCGAGCGGCTGTCCCTGGCCCTGGGGACGGGGCGCGTACAGGTGATTGCCCTGCCGGGCCGAAGCGGCCTGGCGGATAGGATAAAGGTCTTGCTTGGGGAAGGGGGACGTGCCCTTGAACAACAGAATACGGGTTTATGAATTGGCGAAGATGCTGGGGAAGAGCAACAAGGATCTGATGAAGGTGCTGCAGGATCTGGGCGTCGAGGTGAAGACGCACATGAGCTCCATCGACGGCGAGACCGCTCAGCTGGTGGAGGACGCCCTGGCCTCTCCGGCGGGCGGGGCGAAGC
>CAJPSE010000050.1 GCA_905373185.1 uncultured Fretibacterium sp. | reverse complement strand
GAGCGTATCGAGACCCGAAGCGGCGCGGCCAATCAGAAGCCGGAAAAGTTCATGTCGATGGCCATCGAGCAGTACCTTGAGGACTTAGAGGACTACGAGGGTGCCGTGAGAATTTCCGAGGAAGTCAGGAGCGGTAGGATGAAGACCTATAGCCTGGAAGAGGTGAGGGTACATCTTGGCTTGGACGATTAGGCTTTCCAGGGAGGCGGAGAAGGCTTTAGAGCGCTTGGACAAATCCGCCCACACACGGATAGTCGATTTCCTGAGTACCCTATCCTTCGTACCTTCTCCACGAGAAAAGGGGCGGCCTTGACCGGTCAGTTCTCGGGGGATTGGCGCTACCGCGTGGGAAACTACCGGCTGATCTGCGAGCTCCGGGACGGGAGCTTGTAGTCCTCGTCCTGAAGGTTGGCCATAGGAGAGAGGTCTACAGGTAGGCCAAGGAGCAGGGGGGTGGACGCAGGAGCGCATCGGCAAGGCGCTGGGGGGGCGAGGCGGACTATTTCGGATTGGATAGGAGTGGCGAATCCGCCAAATCAAAATTCAGATAATTTCTCTACCCCCACTCCAACCGAGAACCTGGAGGCGATACCCAGGGAGTTAAGGAGGGAGAGTATATGCCAGAGCAATTTTTGTCGGTGCGAGAGCTAGATGACAATCTTTCGCACTATTGGAGGCGGCGCGTGCAGCTGAAGCTTAAAGATTCGTCGCCGTTGACCAAGCTTGGGGATGTTTTGACTTGTATAGCTGGATACTACGATGAGCACGCCATAGACATTGACGACGAAGAGGAAAAAGAGTTCATGGGGTACGGGTTGCATGTCCGTGATGTCAAAATAGACGAGAAATCGGTAACCGGCATTGGAAGTATCCCCTTCGCACACATCGCCGGGTTCATTCCCCTTGAAGGCGAGAATACTCCGGAGGAGATAGACCGATTATTTGAAAAAGCAAAGGCGATTATAGCCTAGGAGAGCTCTAGGGGCAAAAAGATCGTGGTGGTGTTGGGTACAAAAGTATTGGTCTCGTATGATATTGGATAAGTGTCGTCTTTGACGAGAAATAATGACTTTTGATATTTGAGTCCAGTTATAATTATTCTGGGCTCACAACAGAGGAGGAAGAGTAATGGAAGAGCAGAAGGCTGTTTCAACAGTGAGCGTTGAGTTTAAAAAGTCTTCATCCTACAACATTGTTCCGGCAACAGGAGCCTGGGCGACACGAACAGTAGATGGAAATATCATTTGTAATTTTTTGGTGGAATCGCAGGAGGCTCCTAAAACGCTCACCCTGGGCTTATCTTCGACAGGGGAAGTAATTTCGGAAGAGCGGAGTTTTAAAGGCGATGAGCCTGGGTATATCAAAGAGCTCATGGTTGGGGTTTTTATGACTCCCGATATGGCCAGAGGTATCGGGGAATGGTTGGTTAACGTTGTAGACGAGAATGCCCTCAATACTACATTTATGCACAGTGAAGAAGTTGAAGGTCTTAATGGAGAGGATCCCGAGGACAAGCACGATGGTGTATGATACCAAGGTTAAGTGCTCGAGTAGTGGGTTTAGTTCGCGCGCAAGAACGCCAGGGGCTTCTCGACTTAAGGAAAGGGCTAAAATGTGTTCGAGGGCTCCTCATTCTTGTAGGTATAATCTTCGAGTATTCCGCCACCTGGATCGGGGGCGCGAGGGGGATTGCTACCGCAAGTGTAATTCTCAAGAACGCGGTGGAAATGGTATTGTCTTTCGTTGGAATTTAGCATATGATTTTGACATGATTGAACTTAAGGAATTCTTTGTTGAAGGGCAAGCTTTTTGTTTTCGGTCTCCTTTCAAATCACTTCTGAGAATGGACGAGTCTAGGGAATACCTGGTAGTTGAAGACAAATACTACGAGCTTTTTGTCTATGCGGAAAACAGAGAAATTCTTAAACGAGAATTGCTGAAAGAATTTGCGATGCTATGGGACACTTATGTTATGGGGGATAAAAAATTGACTCCTAGAGCCGAGCGGCTTAAGGAAAAGCTGCAGAAAAATATCTACCCCAAAGAAGAGGCTACCCGTGGCGCTCAATAAATCCGACATCGAGTCGGGCCTAAAAAAGAAAGGTTTTTTCATAGCAAACACGGATCATGAGCGCTTTATTTATAAAACTCGCGATGGCGCGACTACTACCGTGAGAACGAAATTAAGCTTTGGATCGAAGAAAGACGTAGGTGAGGGGTTAATTCATCTCATGGCAAAGCAATGCCAACTCAACAAGAAAGAATTTCAGGATTTAGTAACATGCTCTTTGGGACAAGTTGAGTACGAGGATATCCTGAAATCCAAAGGCTTTATTGAGTAGCCCCTTTTCGAAGGGGCTTTTTTGTTGCCCTATGGAGCGAAAGGATGCGAAAGCCAATGGACACCGAGATGAAAGCAATCCTCAAGCTACGGATTAAGCTGGCCCGTGCGATGTATGCGTACACCATGGACATCTTGCACCGCGCTTGCCCATAAAGAAAGAATAAGCGAGGTCGAGGTGAATGCTCTGCCCCGCTTGGCCGAGATACTGTTGAACACGGAGCTTAATGATATTGACTTCCTGTCCTTGGAGTTCGGGAGCAGGGCGGAACCCGTGGAGCACGCGGCCAAACGCAAGGCGCTTTTTGCCTCGGGATGGGGGGGGCGGCATCATGATTATCCCGCGTCCTTACCAGGCTGAGGCCCTGGATGCCGTTCTTGGACACTGGCACGAGGGCGTCACGCGGCAGCTCGTCAGCCTCCCGACCGGGTGTGGAAAAATCTTGATCTTCGGCATAGTAGCCGGAGCCCTGAAGACCCGCACCTTCGTTCTGGCGCACCGCGAGGAGCTGCTCCTCGGCGTCACGGCCATGGCGTATCGTGGCGACAACGTGGGGCTGGGCAGTGTGTTCTAGGAAGTATCTTCGAGCGCTCCATCCTGGCTATGATGAAGGCCGGGTATCTCTGCGACGTGCGGGGCCTGGAGATCAAGACGGGGGCCGACATCTCGGACGTCCGTACCCGGACCGGTGACTTTGCCGCCGACGAGCTCTCCGTCATCATCGACACCCCGGAACGAAACGCATTGGTGGCAGACACTTATCTCCGGTATGGTCAGGGACACCGGGGCGATGATGTTTACTCCGCCTATGGGGGATATTCCGCCGCAAAGCTGCGTAACCTGACTCACCGCGAAACTCCCCGGTTTGGCGCGGAGGGCAAGGCCGACAATACCATCACTACGGAATCCATGCGCACCTTTTTCCCGACATTGCTTGAGGGGATGGCATGAGAGGAGATGGCATGAGCGGAAAAAGTAAGAAGCGGATGAAAAACGGTCCACAATTTGGCCCACATACCGCGAATAACTGCCACTTGTAGGCCTTTTTTATCTCCTCTACCCCCCTACTGTTGCATTTGGATTGTAAATCCAAACGCAAATAACACCCATCACAGACCCCCAAAGGCGCAAAACGAACGCCGATCCCCAATTACAAGTCTTCACGGGGCAACCCCTCGTGTTGGTTCGTCTCTAGCGGGGCGGACATCCCTTTTTAAGGGAGGCACCTCATGTGTTTCGTTGGCAAAGAAGCCTCAGCCTCAACTTCCAGTTGAAGTTGGGACGCTTGGTGATAGCCGTCAGGCTTGAACCGGGCTCTGTCGTCCTCAGACGGTGGGCGACGGAAGGGGCGGGTCTTCACGATTGCCCCGCTTTTTGTCCCCGCCCCCCCTGGGTTGTTCACTCCTGACCGTGGCATTGTAATTATC
Source organism: uncultured Fretibacterium sp. (assembly GCA_905373185.1). Classification (GTDB taxonomy): domain Bacteria; phylum Synergistota; class Synergistia; order Synergistales; family Aminobacteriaceae; genus CAJPSE01. The sequence goes on along the minus strand of CAJPSE010000050.1, from coordinate 6,305 downwards.
GAGCTCTCCCTTGAGATATAGCTTCCCACGAATGCAGGGGATGCGCCCGGCCTTGGTCCGCTGCGAGAGGTTCTGGCGCGATACTCCCAAGTACTTCGCAGCCTCCGAGGACGTGAAGACCTCGGCCTCCACCCTCTCTCGAAACTTGTCCGCTCTCATCTGCGCCACCGGAGCACCGCATCGAACAAAATCCCTGCAGCCAGCATCCCCAAGCTGATGTGTTCGATGGTATCCAAACCCCACTCATAGCGGAAAAGAGCTCGCAGAAACACCGCCGCAAATACCAGATACGCCGCCTTTCTTGCCATTTTCATCTTGGGGTGCTGCTCTTAGAAAGAAGGGAAGGTTTTCCTCTCCCTGATTAAAACCGCCTCCGTCGCGTGACCTTCGGCGGGTTTTCCGGGCCCTCTGGACCCTCTTGAGTCCTGCTCCTGCCAGGAGCAGCAACATCATAGCGTTGACCCGTGTCGTTGCCAGGCTTTCAAGGACTTCAAGAAGGCTTCTTTCTTCGGAGCTTAACCCAACCACCTCCTCTCTTGATGGTTAAATTATACCCTATAGATTGCTTTATATAAATCTATGATTAGCATCTTACCATCAAAAAAGTGATGTGGTGCGCTAGCTTTTACATCGCATTCCTGAGCCCGGTCCTCAAAGCCCCGGCCGCAGCGCTCCCAAGCTCCGCTACTCCGTGAACCAATTGCGCCATCGCCGGACCTCATGGCCCTGCACGTCCCCGCGTCTTAAGCTCTCGACGGCCAGGTCCATCCGCCGGAGCAGAAGCTCCCTGTGCTCCGGCAGACGCCCCTTGAGCGGAAAGGCGTTGGTCTTGTGCGTCCCGTCGTAGACGGTCGGGATATCCAGCAGGGACAGGAGACGCCGGCCCTCGCCCAGGGCCTCCGGAGGACGAAGGCGCTTGAACTCCCCGGCTCGGACCCGGCCCGCCAGCCGGGCCCCCTTGAACAGCACCAGCGTCACCACCGTCAGCTCGAAGGGATGCGCCCCGTTCAGCAGGCTCGCCGTCTCGGCGATGTGCTCCTCCGAGAGGGTGCGCCCTCCCAGCCCCAGCATGATATAGACGGAATAACGCATCCCGGCGTCGTCCAGGGCTCTCATGGCCGCGGCGTTCCCGGCACGGCTCACCCCCTTCTCCTGATAAAGGAGCACCCGATCCGACCCCGACTCGATTCCCAGGCAGAGGCGGTCGTACCCGGCCTCGCGGAGCTCCCGGAGCTCCGCCTCCGACTTCGCCAGGACATCGTCCGCCCGCGCGAAACAGGAGATGTATTCATCCTCCGGGAAGGCCGCACGGAGCGCCCCGGCTATCCGCAGCAGTTTTTCCGTCGGCAGGGCGAAGGGATTTCCCCCCGCCAGGAGGCACCGACGCACAGGCCTGCGGTTGTACTGGTGGATGAAGCGCAGCTTCTCCAATTTGTCCAATATCTCCGGAAGGGGAAGCTCCCGGTACCTCATCCCCTGATTCAAATCGCAGAAGAGGCAGCGCCCGTAGCTGCACCCCACGGTGACGGGGAGCTGCACGGCGCGGGACTCCGCCATGGGCACGTAATAGAAGGAACCGTACTCCCCGTAGATCTCCCGCTCGAGGCGCGCCGCCGCCTCGATAAAATCGCGGTCCATGGAATCCAGTCCTCCTTTCACCCCGCACTCATCTCACCCGGTGCCCTCTCCCTGCACGCTTCGCGGGAGGTGGAGGGCATCGTCTCCCCATGTTGCGTTTGTCTGCCGTGTCCGGTCTGTCGTGCTCGGGTCGTACTTGGATTGTACTCGGGTCGTACTTGGATTGACGTTTTGGCATTGTAAATCCGGGCGTCTTTTTTACGCAAGCGAAATTTGCTTGACATTGCCCTGTGGGTAGGGTATAAACGGCTTGGTGGAGAAGTATCGACTCCAGATTTCAGGATGGAAAGGAGGAGACCCGAATGCGGCGTTGCGGATGCACCTGAGGAGGCTGTTTGGATGCACGGGATGCATGCCGTGGTGGGATTCCCTCGGAGCCGTCCGTTTGGACCGAACTCTCCAGGATTTGATCGATACCCGATCGGATTTCGGCGCGCCTGTTTTGTGCGCTGTCGCTTTTTGAGGAGAGGCCGTCCCTTCGGCCCTTCCGGTTTTATGCCTTGTCCTTTACGAATCCCCCCGTTACTTTCCCGTTTTTTCACCCTTCACAAGACGACGCGATATTTCATTGCAGTGGATGCCCGAGGGGGGGGCTTGCCGCTTCGAAGCCGTTCCCCGAGCGCCCCGGTCTCGGCCATAAGCCGCCGGATGCGGGAACTTTGGGGAAATGGCCTGGTCCGCTTCAAATTCAGGAGGGGGTGACGCCGTCGCATGCTCTACGCAGGGATCGATATTGGTTCCACGGCCAGCAAGGCCGTGGTGATGAATGACGGCAAGGACGAGATTCTGGCCCGCAAGCTCATGCCCAGCGGATGGAACGGCCGGGAGACCGCGGAGACGCTCCTTGCCTGGCTGCTCTCCCTGGGCTGCGAAAGGGAGGAGCTCCGCATCACGGCCACCGGCTACGGGCGCGTCTCCGTCCCCTACGCCGACGACACATTGACGGAAATAACCTGCCATGGCAAGGGGGCCTGTTTCCTCGGCGGCGAGAACCTCACCGTCATCGACATCGGTGGTCAGGACACCAAGGTGATCCTCGTCCGGGGCGGCCGCGTCGCGGACTTCATCATGAACGACAAGTGCTCCGCCGGGACGGGCAAATTTCTGGAGATCATGGCCAACCGCATGGGGGTCACCCTGCCGGAGCTGTTCGAGCTGGCGGAGCGCGGGCGGGAAATCACTATTTCCTCGATGTGTACCGTCTTCGCGGAGTCCGAGATCGTCAGCCTGATGGGGCAGGGCACGCCGAGGGAGGATATCGCCTGCGGCGCCGTCCGCTCCGTCGTCGCCAAGGTCGCGGTGCAGGCGGGGCGAAAGGCCGCGGCCAACGCCTACTTCCTCACCGGGGGGTTCTGCGACAGCACCATGATGCTGCACAAGCTGTCCGAGGCCCTGCACGCGCCGGTGCGCACGCACCCGGACGCCCGGTTTGCGGGCGCCATCGGAGCCGCCCTGCTGGGCAAGTGAACCTGTTCGAGGAGCTGGAGGAGCAGCGCCGCGAGGCCTACGTCCGCGCCGTGCTGCGGGCCTCCGTGACGGACGACGTCGTGGGCGTCATCCGGTTCTTCGACGGCGCGGCCGGCGACCCGGAGCGCATGAAGTTCTGCTGAGTTTTTGTTGAATCGGGAAGGGACGGGAGGATGAAGGGAGGCCGCGTCGGTCTGCGGTGCGGTTTCCCTTCATCCCTCCCGCGCCCCTTGGAGAGTCCCGATTCTCCGTTTGGAAGCTCCTCGAGGGCAGAGGCGTTTGCTCCCGGTCCCCTCCGCACGCTCCCATGGACTTGTCTCCTCAGGTTCGTGAGAGCGGATGATGTTTTACGGCAAGCTCGTCGTTGAGGACGGCGACGGAAGTCGGAGAAAAGTTCCAGGTTCCGACGAGGGGGCGAAGGGATTTTCGCAGGGCATCCTGTATCGGTGACAGCCACTTTTTTGGATGACCGTTGATTACAAGCACAAAACGCACGTCGAACCGAGATAAATCGAACGTTTTGAAGGACCCCGGCAGGTCTGTTCCAGCCTGCCGATGCCGCCCGAGACGGGAGGCCAGGACCAGGGAGAGGGCATTGATCCATTTTCCCTGGATTTCCATGATGAATTGACTGAAATCAGGCTCGTTTTTCGGTTGAGGAGAGCTCGACTTGGCCTCCACCACCCAAAGCATGGCGGGCCTGTCGCTGTCGGCGTGCAACAACAGAAATTCCGCCATTTTTACCCCTTGCTGAATGTTTGTGTAGAGGGCGCTTTTCTCGATGTGAAAACAGTGTCCGGAGGGGTAGGGGCCGAACGTCATCCCGGACTCGTCGATGGTAATGGTCTCGGGGGTCATCGGAGCGTCACGTCCACTTCTTCTTCGTAAAGCCGGATCGATTCGTCGATGATTGCATTGTCCGGCATCCCGTTCGCGAGATCGTCCGCCACCCAGTGTTCGTTGTCAGCCTGTGCCGAGAGCACGGGGATGGACAGTTTTTGTTTTTGGGCGATCAGGAAAAGCTTCTTGATGACGAAATAGGAATGGCTGGCCATAAAGAACTGGATTCCACGGTTTGCCAGCATCGCCACGATGTCGAGGAGTGCGGAAATCGCCGAGGGATGCAAGGCGGACTCCGGCTCGTCGAAAAAGACGATGGCATCGAGGTCAAGATAACGATTGCCAAGCAGCGTATCGAGAATGGCAATTTTCTTGATCCCTTCCGCCGTCACTCCAATGGGGAACCTCTGGCTTCCTTTTCTGAACTGCCAGCGTCCCGAGGCCTCGTCGTACTCGATGCGGCCGCCGAGGATGTGTTCCAGGTTTTTGCGCGAGGCGGCGAATTCGGGATAATTTCTGCCCCTTTGAGTGGATTGGCGCAGCGCCCTGGCGAGGTCCAGATAGGTGTCGTCAAAACCGAACACCTTGTCCTGCTCGCGGGACTTCAGGATGATCTGTTGCAGGGACAGAATTTCCTTTGCCGGAAGGAAGATGGAGTTGCTCGACCTGGGAGGAATTCCATTTTCCAGCGAGGTAATCTGCTTGGTCGTATCCCTGCCGAAGCTGTAGGAGAAATCCCCATCGTTGAACCGCACGGCACAGGACAGGGATACGGCCCCCTTTGTCACCAGGTCGCCGATCTTGTCCGGCTGGAAGGTCCAATAAAGCTTTTCCGCAAGGATCTCCGCCTCCGTTCTCCGGTCGTCGCCACGTTTGTATTCCTCGATCGTCCGCATGGCGCTGTACAAGATTTTCAGGAGAAAGGTTTTTCCGGAGCCGTTGCCCCCGATCAGTAAATTTATGGGGCCGAGTCCCATCCATTCCAGATGGGGAATTGGGCCGAAATTTTCGAGTCTGATGCCGTCCAGCATGGATACAATGCCTCCGTTCCTGTAAAAATCACGCAATGTGTTGTCGTTTCGGATGGCCGAGGAGATGGATGACGATTTCCATCGGCCTGAAGGTCTGCGTCAGGAATACAACATCCGCTCTCCCACTCGAACCTATGCATATCGGAATTGTAACGTATCGTTACCGGTTCGGGAATAGGACACCGTATCTCCGACTAACCTCCCTTTCCAACAACCACTTTCTCCCCTCTCTTATCGTTTCGTTCGTGGGGCAAAATCCGGTGTGGGGATTTCACCGATTCTCCGTTCCGTGAATCTCTGTTATACTTTTCGCAACGGCGGAGCCTCTCCGCCGGGAAAGTATCCTTCCGTTATCCTTCCGTATTTTTTACCGGTCGGGCGGGGAAAGGGGCGAACGAGACATGATGTCGGCATTCACATGACGCGGCACTGCGCTTTGCACGGGCTGCATCCTTAACGATATGTCCGTCATTCCGTTCGTCCGGAACGTGTGCCTCCGTCCCCGGGTCCCCCAACGCCTTTGATTCGCTGAGCCTCGAGGCCCCGGCGGCTCGGGCACTGCGCCCTGGATGCCACCGCATCCGCCGCGTTTTTTCCGGCCGGACGTGAAGCTTCGATTTTTCCAGACAGGAGGGGTTTTATACCCCCCCCTCCTCTTGTTGTGCTCTTGGAGCGTGTGCCCCCTATCGGGGGCTGTTGGCGGCGTGTTCGCGCCGTTTGGATGATCGTATCTGTTTTTCAGGGAGAGTGGTCAGTGATGAGAAAGTGGAACAGGTCGTTGCTTGCGGTATTGTTCGTGCTGTGCCTTGCGGTGTCGGCGCAGGCGTCCTTCTTCGGCCCGAGTATCGACGCCGTCGATCAGGCCTACGTGAAGGAGAAGGTCGGGCAGCCGGGGTTCGTGCTGGTGGACGTCCGCACGGAGGACATCTATAACGGAAAGTCGCCGCGCGAGGGGATCCCCGGCGGGCACATCGCCGGGGCCGTCAACTTCCCCCTGGCGAACCTGAAGGCGGAGGGGGCCGCGGAGGCCCTGGAGAAGGCCGGGATCGTCAAGGACGCCGAGATCATCGTCTACTGCAACAGCGGCAAGCAGAGCAGCCAGTTCGCCGAGGCGCTGGTGAGCGACTTCGGCTTTGAGGCCGCCAAGGTGAAGAACTACAAGGGAAGCGTCATCGACTGGAGCAAGAATCCGGACAACAAGCTGGAGCCGGAAGGCCACGAGTAAGCCTGTCGCAGCAGCAGGGGATGGGGCCCTCCCACCCCCTGCGCCGTCTTTTGTAGGCGAACGCCACAGGGAGGGGATGGGGTATGCCCGGTCCGGGGCGTGGA